>CAYUYN010000134.1:0-5935 GCA_964449185.1 uncultured Anaerolineales bacterium
CCGCGATAACCTGTAGGAGCGGGTTCCACCCGCGATCCCCGCCCGCATTATGTGGGAGCGGGTTGTACCCGCGATAACCTTCTGGAAAACGGGAGCAAGCCGACCGATGACGACCAACGCCATGACCTGGTTTTACCGCGCGCCCGAGAAGATTCCGTACTATATCAGCGAGCGCGTGAATGGCACCTTTTGGGAAGCCCGGCTGCCCGGCGTGTTCCTGGACGTGGTGCGAGCCGAGCCCCCCTTTCTCATGCAGGGCAACTACAACGGCACCCCCATCGCGATGGAATGGGAACCCGCCAAGTGGTTGCGCCTGACCACCAACCCGGCCAGCCCGTCGCTGGCCCAGGGCCTGGGCAATATCCTGCGCCGCAAGCCCAACCTGAGCTACGAGACGGCCGAAGGAGAAACGGTATGGGAATGGTGGCTGGACGGCGTGGACAAACGCTGGCAGGAGGTCCAGGGCAAGCCGGTGTATCGCAACCCGGTGCGGCTGGACAAAGAGCGCTAGATTAAAAGGGTAGCCAACAGGCTGCCCTTTTTTGTCTCTCGCCGTTAGGAAAAGACCCGTGATGCCATGGGCCGGGCTACGCCCGGCCCATGGCATCACATAAAATCATGCAGGGTGCGGGCAGCGGGCTTCGCCCGCTGCCCGCACCCTGCATTGCTTTGCGAAGGCGAGGCTGGCCAACCCTTACTTCGCCAGCTCGGTCGCCCGCGTCTCGCGGATGACCGTCACCCGGATTTGGCCAGGGTAGGTCATGGTCTCCTCAATCTTGCGGGCAATGTTGCGGCTCAGCAGCTGGGCCGAGAGGTCATCCACCGCCTCGGGGCGCACGATGATGCGGATTTCGCGGCCGGCCTGGAGCGCATAGCTCGACTGCACGCCCTCAAACGAGTTCGCAATCTCTTCCAGGTTGCGCACGCGCTTCACGTACTGGTCGTACGACTCGCGGCGGGCGCCCGGCCGCGCGCCGGAGATGGCGTCGGCGGCCTCCACGATGATGGCCTCCACCGTCTCCTGCTCCACCTCGTGATGGTGGGCGGCGATGGCATTCACGGCCTTGGCGTTGACGCCGTAGCGGCGCGCATACTCGGCGCCGATGGCGGCGTGGGTGCCCTCCACCTCGTGGTCGATGGCCTTGCCCAAGTCGTGCAGCAGGCCGCCCAGCTTGGCCAGGGCCACATCGGCGCCCATCTCGGCGGCGATGACGCCCGCGATCAACGAGGTCTCAATCGAGTGGGCGTGCTGGTTCTGGCCGTAGGAGGTGCGGAACTTCAGCCGGCCCACCAGGCGCTGCACCTCGGGGTGCAGGCCGGGCACGCCCGCCTCGTAGGCCGCTTGCTCGCCCGCCTCGCGGATGTAGGCCTCGACTTCCTTTTGGGCGTCGGAAATCAGCTTTTCGATGTGGGCCGGGTGGATGCGGCCATCCACCACCAGCTTGGCCATGGCGCGCTTGGCCACCTCGCGCCGCACCGGATCGAACGAGGAGACCGTCACGGCCTCGGGCGTATCGTCCACCACCACGTCCACCCCGGCGGCCTGCTCGAAGGCGCGGATGTTGCGGCCGTTGCGGCCGATGATGCGGCCTTTCATTTCGTCTGAAGGCAGCGGCACGACCGAGACGCTGATCTCGGCCACATGGTCCGAGGCGATGCGCTGGATGGCGGTGGCGATGATCTTGCGGGCGCGCATGTCGCCTTCGGCGCGGGCGGCTTCGTCGATTTGGCGGATCGTGCGGGCCATGTCGGCGCGGGCGTCCTTCTCGACGGCGGCCACCAGCATCGCCTTGGCTTCTTCCTTGGTCATGCCGGCCACGCGCTGCAGCTCGGCCATGCGCTCGGCCTGCATGTTGCCCACGTCCGCTTCGCGCTTGTCCAGCGTGGTCTGGCGCTTGTCGAGCTGGGTGCGGCGCTGCTCCACCTGGTCGTGTTTGCGGTCCAGGTCTTCGCGGCGGCGCAGCAAGCGCTGGTCTTCTTTGTTGATTTCGGCCAGCCGGCGCACCACGTCTTCTTCGCCCTGGTTGCGCACCTTCAGCGCCTCGTCTTTGCCGCGCAGCACAATCTCGCGCGCCTCGGTTTCGGCGTTCTGGATCACGTTCTTGGCCTGGACGCCCAGCTCGTGTTCGCGCGCCTCCACATCCTGGGTGTGCTGCCGGATGCCCTTCTTAACCCCCGCGCTCGTCCCTACGTAGACGCCAATGCCCACGCCTATGGCCAGGGCAATTACGGCGGCCAGCACAATCAAAATATTGTCCATGTACGCGTGTCTCGCTTTCCTCGGTCCCTGCCGCCGGCTTGAGCGCCTGGCTGGGCCGGCAAAGTGGTTGGTAGGGCCCACAGGCCCCGGAGCCGGCCGCCGCTAGGCTTCGGCCGCGCCTGCCTGGCTTTCCTGCCAGACGCGCTCGACCACCGGCTCGATGGTGTCGTAGTCAAACCCCCGCCGGGCCAAAAACTCGCCCAGCTTGCGTCGAAATTCCTGCCGTTCCAATCCCGCCAGCCGGCGGGCGCGCTTGGCGGCCACGTTGTAGGCGGCTTCGGCGTCGTTGGTGCCGGTTAACGCCTCGCGCATGACCTCTTCGCTGACGCCCTTCTGCTTCAGCTCGGCGCGTAGCGCACGGGTGCTGCGTGGCCGGAAGGTGCCCCGGTTTTCCACCCAGTAGCTGGCAAAAGCCTGGTCGTTGACCAGCCCGGCCCGGCCCAGGCGCGCCACGACTTCGTCAATTGTGGCCGGCTCCACGCCGTGCTCGCGCAGGCGGCGGCGCACTTCCGTCTCCGACCGCGGGCGCGGCCCCAGGAACTTGAGCGCCCGCTCGTAGGAGTGCTCGGTGTCGTCCGTGGCCTTGAGCCTGGCGATGGCCGCGTCGTCCAGTTCCTGGCCCAGGGCCAGGCGGGCGGCCACGATCTTGGCCAACCCAAAGGCAAATTTGCCATCCAGATAAACGTTGACGCGCGACTTGTTGCGCGCCTGGATCTTGAGTGCCGTGACCTGCATGCCACTCCCACCCACCGCCGCCGAAACGAAAAACAGCCGTCCGTGCGCTCATTGCGGGCGCAGGCCACGGCTGTCCTAAACGTCCACGGCCGCGCTGGGCGCGCGTGGACGCACTCTCTCATTCAGGGGACCGGCGCCCTTACGGCGCGGCGCCCCAGCCAGTCAACAGGTCAGGTCAAACAAGCCACGCGCCGCGCGGCCCAAACGCTGCAGAAGACGGTGACCAGGTGCCAACGCCAAAACTTCCGTCGTGCGAGAACGCGTCGCTTCTGCCCCTGATGATCCCGATTGACATACTGCTTCCCGGCGGTCATGGATGACGTAAAACGCAACGGACGAAGCCCGCCGGAACGTGCCTGGCTGAACTGAGAAGAGTTGGAGATTTGCCGGGGGGAAGGCCCGCAAGGGGCCCGCGACGCTTCACCGGCCGCACCCGTGACAACCAGGTGAGCCAGTCGTTGACATAGCGCCACGCTGCGCTGATGGACCCAAAGTACTATCCACTTGAGCATGGACCGCATTATATATGCGAAAGGGTATTTGTGCCAAATGGCCGGTTTGCCCGGCTGTATTTCACCGTGGGGGCAAAGCCGCAGTCCGACGCTTGCGTCCGACTTCGGCGCGGCCCGCTTTTGGCCGCGATCCCGGGTCGCGGTATCAGCCGGTGGGCCATTCCCGATTGGCCGGGTGCCGGCGGCGGTCGTTGCCCCGCACAGCCCCAAAATGGTGACGCCTCACCCGTTTAGGGTATAAGCTCAACCACACTCTCACCCGTGCCGTCCACGGTTAAGCGCTCGCCGTCCGCGAGCCGGTATAGGCCAACCTGTATGCGCGGCGCCGCCGCTTGGGTCAAGGCGTGGAAATCTTCAACCTGTTCACCCGGCAGCCACGCGCTGGTGGGGTACAGACCATTGCGCGGTGGCCCGTCGCCCGCCGCCAGCGGGTTGCCGGCCTGGTCCAGGCCGTGGACAAAGACCGTGTAATCCGTGTCCAGGGGCCGCAGGGCCTCCCAACACAGGGTGACGCCGCCTGGGTCGATGGAATAGCCCACCAACCGGATTTGCCCGCCAAACGTCTGCCCGGCATTGGCCGGCAGTGCGCACGGAGCGCTGGTGCTGACAGCGATACGCCCCAGATTGGCGGTATCACCCGCACCCGTGGGCAGGAGGTCGTCACCGTCGCCGCGGACGCCCAGCCAGAGGTCGGCAACGACCGGGCCGTCGAGCACAGCATCTACCGGTACGAGCGCGTCCAGCCGGACAAGGTCATCGGCCCGCCACACCGAGGTGGGATAGACGGTGCTCCCCAGCAGAGCCTCAAAGCGGCCAATGACCTGGCCATCCGGGCGAACCATCACCATCACTGCGCGCGTATCGGTGACCGCCACCGCCTGGGGGGCCAGGCGCCAATAGCTCACCAGCGACACGCGCTCACCCGGCTCCAAATGCGTATCCGCGACGTAGTAGCCCGCCAGAGCCACCTGGCCTCCATAAGCCACCTCGAGGGGGGTGGCCTCCAGCGGGAGGGCGCCACCCGCCACCACCGGCCGCGCAAAGGCCGGCCCGATGACGGCAAACGGCACCACTGCCGTCACCAACAGCAGCCCGGCCACGACGCCGCCCGAGAGCCAGCGGCCCACCCGCGGGCCAAAGCCCGTCAGGCCCAGCGCCAGGGCCAACGCCGCCCCGGTCAGCGCCGGGTAGAGCAGGCGCCCGTGAATGTCGGTGATCACCAGGGCATAGCGCACGGCCGAGGTCAGCAGCAGCCCGAACCACACGGCCGCCAACACCAGTCCGCCGGGGTGCCAGGCCGGCCACGACCGGCGCCGCCAGCGCCACGCCAGCCCGGCCCCGGCCAGCACCACCAGGGCCGCAAAGACACCCACCCAGGCGCGGTCGGCCCGCAGGCCAAAGTCGGCCCAGAAGGTCCCAAACAGTCCGAGCAGGTCGGCCGCGAACTGTGCCGCCGTGACGGACGAGCGCCCTACCCCGGCCAAGGCCTGCCACTCGCGCCAGGCCAGCGGGTCGCCATACAGGCGCCAATTGCGGACATACCACCAGCCGGCCACGAGCCCGGCCACGCCGTAAGCCGCCAGGCCGGCCTTCACGCTTTCCGCCATGCGTTGGCGTGGCTGTAGGTGGGCCGCCCGGACGTTGGACGGAAGCAGCCGCGGCCTCCGCGGCAGGTACGCAGCGTTGGCCAACACCAAGGCGACCGCCGGCAGCGGCAGCATGGCAATCATGCCAATCTTGGCTAGCAGACCCACGCCCAGTATGACGCCCGCCGCCAACGCCCACCGCAGGCTCAGCGTGCTCATCAATTCGACCAAAGCCACGAGCACCCAGGCGCCGGCGGCCGCCGCCAGGGCGTCGTTGTTGATCATCGCCGAGCCGTAGACAAATTGGGGCACGAACGCCGTGAGCGCCGTGGCCAGCAGCGCCAGGCCCCAGTCGCTGCCGGGGACCAGGCGCCGAGCGCCTTCCCACACGCCCCACAGCGTGAGCGCCCCCAACGCGATCGAGACCAGGCGCCCCAGGTGGACCGCCAGCACGGACTGCGTGTAGGGGAAGTCTTCGTGGGCGCTGTGGATGAGCAGGTTGGGCCGGTCGCTGGTGCTGCCCGGCGTGATGTGGGGGCTGGCGAGGTTGAAGCGGAACTGCTCGGGAAAATCCCGCCGGTCGAGGGGCGCGATCAGCCCCGCGACCGGCAGGTAGTAGAGCGGTGGATGGGCTGCATTGCGCAGCAGCAGATTGGGATGGTCGGCGTCGAGGACGGGCAGGCCGCCGCCGTCAGCCAGGTGGTTGGCGAAGGCGAAATGCCAAAATTCGTCTGGCCCTTCAAAGACCGGGGTGGCCAGGCTGTAGACAACCGCCAGCGCGGCAAACACCACCAGCAGCGCCAGCAGCGCAGCGCGGCGCCGCGTGCCAGCGCCAGCGCTGC
>CAYUYN010000134.1:6035-9483 GCA_964449185.1 uncultured Anaerolineales bacterium
GCGCCAGCGCTGCTTGCGCCACTCACTCCTCAGTCTCGTCGGCCTCGTTTTCTTCGTCCTTAACCGCCTTGACCGGCACTTTGCCTACCCCGGCTTGCGCCCGGATGGCCTTATCGATTTCGGCGGCCATCTCTGGGTGTTCCTTGAGGAAGGTCTTGGCGTTCTCGCGGCCCTGGCCAATGCGCACATCGTTGTAGGAAAAGAAGGCGCCGCGCTTGGTGATGATGTCCATCGCGCTGCCCAGGTCGATGATGTCGCCAACCTTGGAGATGCCTTCGTTGTACATGATGTCGAACTCGGCCTCGCGGAAGGGCGGCGCCACCTTGTTCTTGGTCACGCGCACGCGCGTGCGCGAGCCCACCACTTCTTGGCCGTTCTTGATCGATTGGATGCGGCGCACGTCCATGCGCACCGAGGCATAGAACTTCAGGGCCATGCCGCCGGTGGTGGTCTCCGGGTTGCCAAACATCACGCCGATCTTCAGCCGCAGCTGGTTGGTGAAGATCATGGCGGTGTTGGACTGCTTGATGGCGCCGGAGAGCTTGCGCAGCGCTTGCGACATCAGGCGGGCCTGCATGCCCATCGGCGCATCGCCCATATCGCCTTCAATTTCCGCGCGCGGCACCAGCGCCGCCACCGAGTCCACCACGACCACGTCGATGGCGCTCGAGCGCACCAGCGCTTCGGCAATCTCCAGCGCCTGCTCGCCGGTGTCGGGCTGGGCAATGTAGAGGTTGTCCACATCCACGCCGCAGCGAGCGGCGTAGGAGGGGTCCAGGGCGTGTTCCATATCCACGTAGGCGCACAGGCCGCCGCGCTTTTGGGCCTCCGCCACGATGTGCTGGCACAGGGTGGTCTTGCCGGACGACTCGGGACCATACACTTCGGTGACGCGCCCGCGCGGCACGCCGCCGATACCGAGCGCGATGTCCAACGCCAGGGAACCGGTAGGGATCGATTCCACGGCCATGTGGGTGGCCTCGCCCATCCGCATCAGGGCGCCCTCACCGTACTGTTTCCTTATTTGAGCAATAGCGGCGTCGAGCGCGCGCTCTTTGGGGCTACTGGGCATGCGGTCTCTCCTGGCAGGGGGTATGGCGCGAGTGTACCCGACCCATAACCAAAACGCAAGCATTTCAGCAATTCGTGTTATAACCAGTGCCATGGTCCTGGATCGAAACCTGACGGTGCGCCCGGCCAAACTGGCCGATCGCAACGCGCTCATGACCCTGACGCATTTTGATGACCGTGTGCACGTGCACCTGGACTGGAAGCCGGTGGAAGAGTGGCTGGGCACGCAGCCTTTCCTGCTGGCCGAGCGTGGCCGGCAAGTGATGGGCGGGCTGGCCTGCCCGCCCGACCCGCCCGACACGGCCTGGCTGCGCTTGTTCACCCAGGTGGAAGAAGTGCCGGCCAACGCGATGTGGGATTTGCTGTGGGGGCGCGCCAGGCCCATGCTGCGCGAACGCGGCGTGCGGGTCATGGCCGTGCTGTGCATGGAGCCGTGGATGGAGACGCTCTGTGCGGCCAGCGGCTTCGAGCATACCCACGCCGTGGTGGTGCTGAGACGTGGGCGCGCGCCGCTGCCCGCCGCCGGCCGCCGGCCCGCCGGCCTGCGCATCCGCGCGGCCAAACCGGCCGACCACGCCGCCATCTACGCCACCGACACGGCCGCTTTTGCAACGCCCTGGCAAATGTCGGGCGAGCTGATGGAGCTGGCCATCGAGCGCTCCGACTACCTGACAGTGGCCGAGCAGGCCGGCCTGATCGTGGGCTACCAGCTCAGCACGCCCAGCCACCAGAGCGCCCACCTGGCGCGGCTGGCGGTGCTGCCCGTACACCAGGGCCAGGGCATCGGCGCGGCTTTGCTGTGGCAGTTGTTGGACCACTATCACCGCCGCGGGGCGCGCGAGATCACGGTCAATACTCAGGACACCAACGCATCGTCGCTGGCCCTGTACGACCGGATGGGCTTTGTGCCCACGGGCGCGCGCTTCCCGGTGTATCAGTATGACTTGGAGGGAGGGCAACCATGAGCGCGAGCGGTGACCACGCCCTGCCCAACTCGCGCGCGCGGCGCTTCATGTTGGCCATCCAGGATGTAATGGGCATGAGCGGCCTGACCACCGTGCTGCGGCAGGCCGGGCTGCAGCGCTACGCCAACGCCCTGCCCCCCGCCGACGAGGCCGGCGGCCTGCGCGCCTCGGAGTATGCCGCCCTGATGCAGGCGATTGAAAACTATTACGGGCGCGGCGCGCGCGGCACGCTGACCCGCATCGGCTATGCGTCCTTCAAGCGGCTGGTGGAGAGCAAGCGCCTGCGGGCGCGGCTCTACCGGCTCCTGCTGCGGCCCCTGCCCATGCCCAGCCGCCGGCTGCTCGTGCTGCGCTGGCTGGCCGGCCAAATCAGCGGACCCGGCGGCCGCGTGCGCGTGCACCTGGACGACCGCCACGTAGCCTTTGTCGACCCGGAGAGCTACGGCACCACCGGCCGCCAGCGCGACGGCGAAATCTGTTGGGTGACGCTGGGCGAAATTCAGGAAGCGCTCAAGTGGGGCACCGGCCGGGAGTATGACGTGGCCGAGATGAGCTGCAAGGCGCGCGGCGACCCGGCCTGCCGCTTCGATGTGGGCGCCCCAGTGGGATAACCAGGCCATGACCATAACCGACACGATAGTCACCACCTCCGACGGCCTCAACCTGCGCTTGCGCGTGTCCAAGACCGACGGGACCGCGCGCGGCCTCATCGTGGTGACGCACGGCCACGGCGAGCACCTGGGCCGCTACCACCATACTGCCCAGGCACTCTGCGAGGCTGGCTATGTGGTCTACACCTACGACCTGCGCGGGCACGGCCGCTCGCAGGGCAAGCGCGGCCACAGCCCGACCTTCTTGACCTATCTGGACGATCTCAAGCAGGTGGCCGACCGGGCCACGCACGAAAACCCGCGCCTGCCGCTGTGGCTGATGGGTCACAGCCTGGGCGGGCTGATCACCCTGACCTACGCCCTGCGGCGCCTGCCCAAGGCGGCCGGCGTCGTGGTGACCGGTCCCCTGCTCCGCGTCAAATTTTTGCCGCCGGCCTGGAAGGTGCTGATGGCCCAGGCGCTGGCGAGCGTGCTGCCCAGCCTGACCCTGCCCACCGGGCTGGATGTGAGCGTGCCCATGTCGCACGACGACGCCCTGCTCAAGTCGTTCCCCGACCCCGAGCTGCCGCACGCCCGCATGTCCCTGCGCGTGGGCAATGACATCCTGAACATCTCCGCCGACACGTTGGCACGCGCCCCGGAGCTAAAGCTGCCCCTGCTGCTCCTGCACGGCGAGGCCGATGGCGCCGTCGACCCCCAAGCCACGCGCGAGTTCTACGAGCACGCCGGCAGCGCCGACAAGACCCTCAAGCTGTACCCCGGCCTCTACCACGAGATCCTGAACGAGACCGAGCGCGGCCA
>CAYUYN010000135.1:0-9436 GCA_964449185.1 uncultured Anaerolineales bacterium
GGGGTGCAGGTGCCGCCCGGCACGGCGGAGACCGGATGAACAAGCGCTGGCGTTGGCTCGGGCCGGGGGCTGCATTTCTTGTCACCCCTGGTGGCGGCCACCTGGCGCCGGTGACCCCCAAGCTCATGGTCGTGCCCGTGATGGCCGAATTTTTGCGGCGGCACGCGCCGCCGAGCAAGTCTACGTCTGTGTGACTGGAGTAAGCATGTCGTTCTCGCCTGGCAAGTTCGCCGAAAAATATCAGCTGGCGCTCGAAGCCGCCCGCACCGCCAACCCGCGCGGGGGCACGGCCGGGTTTGAGTTGGAGTGGAACATGTACGACTCCGACTTCAAGCCCGTGCTCACCGTGGGCACCGGTCCCGACCAGCAGAGCTTTGTGGACTATCTGCGCGCCCACGCCATCCCCGCCTGGCTGGCCGACCGAAACCAGCTCGAGGTGTTCCACTGGATGATCGAGTGGGCCACCCGACCGTACTACTCGGCCATGGGCGCGGTGTACGAAGGCCGCCTGCTGGAAGCGCTGCTGTACAACGCGCTGGCCAAGTGCGGGCGCGAGTTTGGCGAGCGGCTGTATGCCTTCCCCGGCATCCTGCTCTACCCGGCCCGCGTCGGGCACGATTCGATCCCCGGCGGCTGGAACCTGGCCAAGCGCCGCTATCTGGAGCGCTGCGTGGACATCTACGGCAGCGCGCTGGCCACGGCCGGCATCCACGCCAACCTGTCGCTGCCCGAGCCGCTGTTGAGTTGGGACTTCATGCACATGACGCCCAGCGAGCGCGGCGACGCCGGCCCTGGCGGGCAGGCGCATCTGGACGACTACAAAAACCGGGTGTACGTGGAGGCCACGCGGCTGATGCGGGCCTTTGCCGCCATCTTCATCGCCACCACGGCCGCCACGCCGATGCGCGCCGAGCTGCGCAGCGGCCAGCCCGTGGTGCTGCTGTCGGCGGTGGACTCCAACCGCAACTACACCTTCCCCAACCCCGACACCCTGGACGTGCCCAACCTGTACCGCACGCACCCCGACTACCTGCGCAACTCGTATGACCTGGTCACGCGCGGTGTGCGCTTTGGCAACAATAATTGGACCCCGGTGCGCGCGCGCTCCTTTGCCGAGCCGGTGGAACGCCTGATCATGACCACCAGCGAGCAGCTGCATGCCATCTACCACCGCGGTCTGTACGCCGCCGGCGAGGCCACCACGGTGGAGACCATGGCGCAGCAGATCGAGCGCGAGAACCTGCTGGCGCGCATCAACATCCCCATGGCCAGGGTGGAAGTGCGCACCGACGAGGGCGGCCACCCGCTGGAGCTGGACGTGGCCAATGCCACGCTCAAAGATCTGCTGCTGATGCTGTTCTACGCCGACCTCACCTTTGCCCGCGCCTTCCGCTACGACCACGAAGACGTGGCCCGCGCGCGCCGCAACGAGACCGAGGCGGCCCATCATGGCTTGAAGGCCGAGATTGAAAACCCGTTCTCGGGCAAGACGGTGGGCGTGCGCGATTTCCTGCGCTGGACCCTGGAGCAGGTGCGCGGCCTGGCCGAAGCTCTGGACCTGTGGCCGCGGCTGGGCCCGCTGGTGGAAATGGCCTCGGGCGCGCCCAACACCGCCGAGCGCATGCGCGAACGCCTGCGCAAGGAGCTCCACGGCGGCCCGGACGGCGAAGAGCTGGTGGTGCCGCCCGAGCTGCTGAAGACCCTGGCGCTGGAGCGCGAGGCGCTGGTGAAGCGCGAGGTGGAACAAGTGGCGGCGTCGTTTGCGGCGCTGGGGGCGGAGGCCGGCAAGCTGCGCGACCTGCTCCAGCGCGCGCGCGACGAGGTGCGCCACGACCCGGCCGCGCCTATCCGCTTCCGGCCGCGGCACGAGGCGCTGATTGCCCCGCACTATGCCGACAAGACCTCCGAAATCGTGGACCTGGCGCGCCAACTGATCCGTATCCCGTCCATCACCAACTGTGCCGATGAGCGGCTGGATGAGGTGCACCGCGCCGGCACGCTGGTGTTCGACTACCTGCGCGAGGCGGGGCTGGACGTGAAGTATTACGACCAGGCCCAATATCCGGCTGTGGTGGCCTCCTTCCCCGGCCAACTGACCGCGCCGGTGATGCTCTCGGGCCACTTCGACGTGGTGAAGCCCGAACCAGATGACAGCCAGTTTAAGCCGAAGCTGGAGGGCGACTACCTGTGGGGCCGCGGCTCGGCCGACATGAAGACCGTGGTGGCGACGTACATGGTGTGGATGAAGGATACCCGGCGCGCCGGACCGCCCTACCCAGCCATCAACCTGTGCCTGGTCGGCAATGAGGAGAACGGCGAGAGTGACCCGATGGGCACGCCGCATATCCTGGCCGACCTGGCCGCCCACCACAACGGCTACGCGCCGCGGTTGATGATTGCGGGCGAGCGCACGGGCGAGAAAGGCCACGAGCTGTTTGGCGAGGTGTGCATCGAGAACCGCGGGGTGATGCGCTTTGAGCTGGTGGCGCACGGCACGCGCGCCCACACCGGGCTGGCGGGCGCCAGCGCCGACCTGGGCGAGCGCCTGATGCAGGCGCGCCAGGCGCTGGTAGGCATCTTCCGCGAGCGGCTGACGCTCAAGGGCGAGAACGGCTGGCAGTCGCAGTACCGCTTCCCGTTCATCAGCGTGGGCGAGGCCGGCCTCTACAACATCACCGCCGACCGTGGCAACCTGGGCGTGGAGATCCGCTCGATCCCGCAGGATGACCTGGCCGCGCTGGCCGAGCAGGTGAGCGCGTATTGCGCCTCGGCCGGGCTGGACCTGAGCATCAGCGTCAACGAGGGCGGCATCGCCTGCGACCCGCGGAACCCCTACCTGCTGAAGCTGCTGGAGGCCGTGTGCGCGGTGTCGGGCCGGCCGGCCGTGGTGGGCAAGAAGCTCCCCGGCACCAGCGCGCGGTTTGCGCCGGGCGGCCAGGGCGTGGTGTGGGGCCAGTCGGGCATCGGTCCACACGCCAAGGAAGAGCGGCATTATGTGCCCAGCATCGACGGGTACTACCGGGCGCTGGTGGAGTTTGGGAAAAGGCTGCTGTAGGTCAGTGGACCGTGTCGCTGTACATATTGTCCAAAAACCCCTCCGCTCCATTGGCCTTTATGCCGATTGACCGATTCCGGCCGGATGCGCTACGATTGTGACAGTTATGACTATCTGCGCTTTCCGTCGTAGCAGCCGTCGTTTCCGCCTACTCCTGATTGGGGAGGTCGGCTGATTGCGCTTGGCCCGTGACGGATCGTACTGGCCCTAAGTCTCGCAAAGCCCTCCGTGCCCCGGAGGGCTTTTTTGTTGGCTCGCTGCCCTGGCCCGATCTGTGCGCCGGCCGGGCTCCTTAGAAAGGATGCTGTATGTCGAAAGCAGAAGTTAAGAAAATCGTCCTGGCCTATTCTGGCGGCCTGGACACGTCCGTGATCGTGCCGTGGCTCAAGGAGAACTACCCCGGCGCCGAGGTCATCTGCTTTACCGCCAACATCGGCCAGGGCGACGAGCTGGCCGGCCTGAA
Source organism: uncultured Anaerolineales bacterium (assembly GCA_964449185.1). Lineage (GTDB taxonomy): Bacteria > Chloroflexota > Anaerolineae > Anaerolineales > UBA6663 > CAYUYN01. The sequence goes on from CAYUYN010000135.1 coordinate 3,519, forward strand.
TGAGAAGGCGGTGGCCTCCGGCGCGCTCAAATGCATCACGCGCGACCTGCGCGAAGAATTCGCCAAGGATTACCTGTTCAAGCTGGTGCAGTCGAGCGCGGTCTACGAGCGGCGCTACCTGTTGGGCACCTCCATCGCTCGGCCGCTCATTGCCACCCACCAGGTGAAGGTGGCCGAGGAAGAGGGCGCCGATGCGGTGGCCCACGGCTGCACCGGCAAGGGCAACGACCAGGTGCGGTTTGAGCTGACCTTTACCGCGCTCAACCCGCGCCTCAAGATCATCGCGCCCTGGCGCGAATGGCACATTCGCTCGCGCGAGGACGCGTTGAACTACGCCAAGGCGCATAACGTGCCGGTGAGCGTCACGCTCACGTCCATCTACTCGCGCGACAGCAACCTGTGGCACCTGTCGCACGAGGGCGGCCCGCTGGAGGACCCGGACTGCGAGCCGCGGGAAGACATGTACCAATTGTCGGTCTCGCCCGAGGCCGCGCCCGACAAACCCGAATATGTGGAGATCGACTTTGTGCAGGGCGAGCCGGTGGCCGTCAACGGCGAGGCCCTGTCGCCCGCCAAGCTCATCGCCGCGCTTAACACCGTGGGCGGCCGGCACGCTGTGGGCCGGGTGGACTTGGTGGAGAACCGCCTGGTGGGCATGAAGTCGCGCGGGGTGTACGAGACCCCCGGCGGCACCCTGCTCTTCGCCGCGCACCGCGAGCTGGAGTCCCTCTGCCTGGACCGGGAGACCCTGCACTACAAGGACCTCCTCGCCCAGCGCTACGCCGAGCTGGTGTATTACGGGCAGTGGTACACTCCGCTGCGCGTGGCCCTGCAGGCCTTTATCGACCAGACCCAACTGCACGTCACCGGCAAGGCGCGGCTCAAGCTGTACAAGGGCAACGTCATCGTCGCGGGCCGGTCCAGCGCTTATAGCCTCTACCGCGAAGACCTGGCTACCTTCGGCCAGGAAGACGTCTACGATCAGTCCGACGCCGAGGGCTTCATCAAGCTGTTTGGCCTGCCGATGAAGGTCAATGCCCTGATCGACATCGCCGGCAGCAAGCGGTATAAAGAGCCGGACTATTCGAAGTTCAAGCGTGACTAAAGGAGAGTAATTGGTAATTAGTAACTGGTAATGGACTTACCAATTACATATTACCAATTACCAATTACCTCTCTTGAAACTCTGGGGCGGTCGCTTCACCGGCTCCTCCGATGCCAAAGCGCATCTTTTCAACGCCTCCCTGCCGTTTGATCAGCGCCTGTGGGCGCAGGACATCCGCGGCAGCCAGGCCTGGGCGCGGGCCCTGGCGCGCGCCGGCGTGCTGACGGCCGAGGAGGCCGCGCTGCTGGTGGAGGGCCTGGGGCGCGTGCGCGGCGAGTTTGAGACGGACGCGTTTGCCTTGGCGCCGGCCGACGAAGACATCCACACCGCCGTCGAGCGGCGGCTGGGCGAGCTGTTGGGGCCGCTGGCCGGCAAGCTGCACACCGGCCGCAGCCGCAACGACCAGGTGGCCACGGACTTTCGGCTGTGGGTGATGGAGGCCGGCGAGCAGGTGGTGGCCGGCTTGCGGCAGGCGCAGGCCGCGCTGCTGGAACAGGCGGAGCCGCACTCCGCCAGCCTGCTGCCGGGCTACACCCACTTGCAGCGGGCGCAGCCCATCACCTTTGGCCACTGGCTGATGAGCCATTGGTGGGCCTTGGAGCGCGACGTGGAACGCTGGCAGGCCGCCCGGACGCGGGCGGCGGTGTGCCCCTTGGGCAACGGCGCCCTGGCCGGCACCGCCTACCCCATCGACCGCCACGCGCTGGCGCAGGACCTGGGCTTCGCGCGGCCCACCGAGAACAGCCTGGACGGCGTTTCGGACCGCGACTTCGCCGCCGAGTTTCTGTTCAACGCGGCCCTGCTGGGCACGCATCTCAGCCGATTGGCTGAAGCGCTGATCTTATATTCGTCCACCGAATTTGGTTTTGTGACCCTGGCCGACGCCTACTCCACCGGCTCGAGCCTGATGCCGCAGAAGAAGAACCCGGACGTGCTGGAGCTGGCGCGCGGCAAGGCCGGCACGCTGCTGGGCGCGTTGACGGGCCTGATGGCCACCCTCAAGGGGCTGCCCTCGGCGTACGACAAGGATTTGCAAGAAGATAAGCCGCCGGTGTTTGCGGCTTTTGACACCCTGGACGTCATGCTGCCGGTGGTGGCGGGGGCCATCGTGACCATGACCGTCCACACCGAGCGCATGGCGGGCGCGCTGGACAGCTCCTTGCTCGCCACCGAGCTGGCCGATTACCTGGTCAGGAAGGGTGTTCCTTTTCGCGAGGCCCATCACCTGGTGGGCCAGGCCATGCGCTTGGGGCCGCTGGACACGCTGAGTTTGGAGGCGCTGCGGCAGCTTAGCCCCGCTTTCGAGGCGGATGTCAGCGCGGTGTGGGACTTCCGTGCCGCCGTGGACCGGCGCAGCGCGCTGGGCGGCACCGCGCCGGCGTCGGTGGAGGCGCAGATTGCGGCGGCGAGAAGGCGGATGGCGAACGCTTAGACGTTACTCGAGGCGCAGGTCGTGGATAGGACTGGGACGGCCCCGTATGGCCGTCCCAGTTTTTGTGGTGGTCAATCGCGGGCAGAGCCCGCTCCTACCGAGGGCTGCCCGAGTTGTAGGAGCAGGCTCCCTGCACCGGCTCAACGATGAGCCGTTGCAGACGGGTGCCCGCGATGTTCCCTTGCGGACGAGGGATCGCGGGTAAAACCCGCTCCCACAAATCGTGGACCGCGCTCACATGTCAAGTCGTTGTGTCCTAAGTTGGCCGCTGGAAGTTCTTACCACTTTCCGCTCCCGCTCCGCTGTGCGTCGCCAGATCCGGCGGGAGCAGGAAAGCCGGGTGAAGTTACGCCAACCGACTTAGGGGGAAGCACAAGGCAGAGCGGCGTAGGTGCGGCCCGCGCGGAGGCCGGTGGGATTGGCGCATAAAGCACAACACGGCCGGGCGGCCGTGTGTGATTGCCCGCTCTGTCGCCGGCGAGAGTGCTTAGGGCTGAGCGAGCTGAGCGAGCTGGATGTAGTTGCCGCACGTATCATCAATCACGGCCTCGATGCCCCAATCCGTTTTGGTAGGCGCTTGCTTGAACACCACGCCCTTGGCCGTCAGCTCCTCGTACGCTGTCTGGACAGCCTCCACGCCAAAGACAATGCACGGCAGGCCCGCTTGATAGAGCCCTTCCTGGTAGGACTTGGCGATGGGACTGTCGCTAGGCTCCAGCAACAGTCCCGTTCCCCCTGGGTCTTCGGGCGAGGCGACAATGGCCAGGTAGTGTTCGGGCATAAACATGCGGGAGGTGAAGCCGAGCACCTCCGTGTAAAACTTGTGAGCCTTGATTGGGTCATTGACATAGACACTCGTCAATGCAATCTTCATGAAGGCCTCCGTTTTGTTGATTGCCGAGGGGAGGCGCTCAAACGGCCGGCAAATGTGGTGTTCTTGGCCGCCCACCGGTCAAGACCGATCTGTATGGTAGAACTTATATTCTAGGGTGTCAAACATTGTGAGGCTGGGCGGTGAAAAATAACTGGCTCGCACATGCCGCGTGCGAGCCAGTTGCCAGGTGGCGGAGAGGGCGGGATTTGAACCCGCGAAGGTGTGACCCTTACGCGCTTTCCAGACGCGCGCCATAGACCGGACTAGGCGACCTCTCCGAATAGCTGTCGACCGCCATTATACCAAATTCAGAGGGTTATTTTTGGGTGTTCCATAGGGGTAGGGCAAAGCCCTACGCCCATGGAACACCCAGAGCGGCAGGGCAATAGACGGTTCGCCTTAGCCCGGAAACATGTCGGCCAACAGTTCCGGCGCATACCGCGCCACCATGTCGGACGACAAGCTGCCGCTGCGGGCGATCTCGCTGTAGAGCCGGGCCGAGGGCCGCGCGGTGCGGACCTGGGTCTCAGTGTCGAGCGCATACAGGCCAAAACGCCTGGACCAGCCGCGCTCCCATTCAAAGTTGTCCAGCAGCGACCAGTGGAAGTAGCCGCGCACGTCCCAGCCGTAGTTCACGGCCTTCCACAGCTCGCGCACGTGCGTGATCAGATAACGCCGGCGCAGGGCATCGGCCGCGTCGCCAATGCCGTTCTCGGTGATGAAGATCGGCAGGTGAAAGCGCCTGGCCCACTTGAGCGCCGAAAAGAACCCGGGCGCGTAGGAGGCATACACCTGCTCGTCATCCACCTCCGCGCCCGGGGGGAAGGAGCGCCGCCCGAACATTTCGCCTGGGTTGGTGAGGTCGAAGCGCACGACGTCAGTGGTGTAATACTGGAGCGCCACAAAATCCTGGGTGCCTTTGGCCTCCGGGACGGCTACCGGCCAGCCCAACACACGCCGCAGGCGGCCGGTGCGAATGGCGTCGGAGAAGAGCGCACTGAACAGGTTAAACTGCGTGCGCGCCGCCCACTCGTCCGGGCCAAAACCTGGATGGGCCGGCAGGGTCGGCCGGAAGTGGATGGGCAGGCCCACCATTGCCCCTGGCTGCGCCGCGTGGATGGCGTGATAGGCCGCGGCGTGGGCGCGCAGCAGATTTTCAGCCACGCGCAGGGCCAGCCCCAAATCCTTTTTCCGCGGCGGCAGCACGCCCTCGGCCCAGCCGCGGAACATCACCACGTTGGGCTCGTTGAGCGTGCACCAGTACGGCACAAACTCCCCCAAGGCGCTGACCACTTTGCGCACGTAGCGTTCAAAGAGCGCGGCCGCCTCGCCGGTTTCCCACACCCGGCGCTCGGCCGCCCAGGCCGGGTTGGCAAAGTGGTGCAGCGTAACCATGGGGGTCAAGCCGCGCTCGCGCAGGCCCTTGACCATCTGGCGGTAGTGGTCGAGCGCGTCCTCGTCCCAGCGCGCGGCGGCCGGCTCGACGCGGCTCCACTCGACTGACAGCCGCAGGGCCGTGTGGCCGTCGGCGGCGGCGCGGTCAAAGTCTTCCTGCCAGCGGCGGCCTTCCCACCAGTCGCAGGCGCGGCCCGACCGCTGCGCGTGCAGGACGGCGCCGGGCTGCTGTTCCCACTGCCAATAGTCGGTGTTGGTGCTGTTGCCCTCAACCTGGTAGCCGGCCGTGGCCGTGCCCCACAGGAAGGACTTGGGAAAGGTATGCGCGGCTTCGGCCATGGCGTTTAGGCGGCGGGCGCGGGCCGCACGGCCTGCCCGACGTACTCGCGGTGCCCAGTGTCGTCGAAACCCACGACCTCGGCCAGGCGAATGGAGTATTCGTTGCTTTCGGCCACCACGTACAGTGGCGTGCGCCCCGACTGGCGGATGAGGCTCACCAGTGCGGCCACCACCGATTTGCCCCAGCCGCGCCCGCGCACGGCTTGGTCGGTGTAGACGTAGACCTCGGCAAATTCGGGGGACTGCCAGTTGATCCCGGCCACGGCCCCCGCCCGGTCGCCGGCGCGGATCTCGCAGCGCGGCAGGCCATCGGCGCCGGTGTTGGTCACCACCAGGACATTGATGATCGGTTGGTAGCGCTGGGGATTGAGACGGTAGACCCGGTGCACCTCGGCGTCAGTGACCGTGAGGCACTTATTGGCCCAGGGGGCCAGGCTTTCGGGCACCGTCAGGTACGTCGGCCGGCCCGGCTGCAGGCCGCGCTCCACGAGCGCCGCGACGACGGCCTCGTTAGGGCCGCGGAAGGTCACCAGGGGCCGGAACAGGTCCAGGCCGGTGCGAGCGCGCACCAGGAAACCGGCGGCAGGCTCAGCGCCGGCCGCGGCACGCTCGGGGTGCACGAAGAGCTCGCTGCGGGCGGGGGCGTGATAAAGGGCGTAGTAGCTGGCGAGGGCGTCGGCGGGTGACCGCGTGTCAAGCAGTGGCCGCACACGGGGCCGCACACGCTCCAGCTCCGTGCGGGAAGACATGCGGGGAGTATAACATACCGAAAC
>CAYUYN010000136.1:0-6848 GCA_964449185.1 uncultured Anaerolineales bacterium
CTCAATAAGTACGTGCGCCAATCGCTCGAAATTGACTATCGCCTGCAGGATCTGCGGGTCACCGGCGAGATTTCGGGCTTCAAGGCCTATGGCTCGGGCCACTGGTACTTCACCCTCAAGGACGCCAACGCGCAGATCAACTGCGTGATGTGGCGCAGCCGCGCCGAGCGGCAGCGCTTCACCCCGCGCGACGGCGACGCCGTGCTGGCCATGGGGCAAGTCACCCTATACGAGACCCGCGGCCAATACCAGCTCGACGTGGCCCTGCTCCAGCCCACCGGCGAGGGTGAGCTTTACCGCCAGTTCGTCTACCTGAAGGCCCAGCTCGAAGCCGAGGGCCTCTTCGCGCCGGAGCGCAAGCGCCCCCTGCCCGCCTGGCCCCAGCGCATCGGCGTGGTCACGTCCGCCCACGGCGCCGTCCTGCGCGACATCCTCAACGTCATCCGCCGCCGCTGCCCGCTGGTGGAGGTCATCCTCGCCCCCACCCCGGTCCAGGGCGAAGACGCCCCGCCGCAGATCGTGGCCGCGCTGCAGGCCGTGTGCGGCTTCGCGCCCGAGGTGGTCATCGTGGCGCGCGGCGGCGGCTCCATGGAAGACCTGTGGTGCTTTAACAGCGAGGTCGTGGCGCGCGCCATCGCCGCCTGCCCGGTGCCGGTGGTCAGCGGTGTTGGCCACGAAACCGACTTCACCATCGCCGATTTCGCCGCCGACCTGCGCGCGCCCACGCCCTCGGCCGCCGCCGAGCTGTGCACGCCCGACCAGGCGCAGCTCCTGGCCGAAGCCCTGGCCCTGTCCGCGCGCCTGAGCGAGACCATGCAGTCGCTGATCAACCAGAAGACCTGGGAGGTCAACACCCGCCAGGCGCAATTGCGCGGCCTCTCGCCCGAAGCCCAGGTGCGCGCCGCCCAACAGCGCCTGGATGATCTCGCGGCCCGCGCCGCCGCCGGCCTGCACTACCACCTGGCACTGGAGCGCCAGCGCTGGCTCGGCCTCGACCAGGCCCTGAAGAACGTCAGCCCCGTGGCCGTGCTCAACCGCGGCTATGCCATGGTCAGCCAACCCGACGGCACCCTCGTCCGCCGCGCCGCCCAGGTCTCCCCCGGTGAAACCCTGCGGGTGCGCGTGGCGGAGGGGGAGTTTGAAGTCACGAGTAAAGGTCATCCATGAGTCCACGTCCTAAGACCAAAGCCCCCCTCGAAGAACTCTCCTTCGAAGCCGCCTTTGCCGAAATGGAACAAATCGTGCGGCAGTTGGAAGACGGCCAACTCTCGCTGGACGACTCGCTGGCGTTGTACGAACGCGGGCAGGCCCTGTCGCAGCGCTGCCAGCAGTTGCTCGAGACGGCCGAGTTGAAGGTGCAGCAGCTCGCGCCCAAGGGCAGCGGCTATGGCCTCCAGCCGTTTGAGGACACCGGCCGCTAGCCCGATGAGCTTCTTCACCGAACTAGCCTCCAATCGCATCCTGCTCAGCGCCTTCCTGGCCTGGAGCCTGGCCCAGGTCGTGAAGGTGCCGCTGACCTTCATCCAGCGCGGCGAGTGGGACTGGAGCCTGGTGTTCAGCGCCGGCGGCATGCCCTCCTCGCACTCGGCCCTGGTCACCGGCGTCAGCTTTGGCATCGGCCTCCAGCACGGCTTCGACTCCGCACTCTTCGCCATTGCCAGCGTCGTCGCCATGATCGTCATCTACGATGCCACCGGCGTGCGCCGCCACGCCGGCGACCACGCCCGCGTTTTGAATCTCATGATCGACGAGCTCCTCACCGGCCACCCTCTGGCCGAGCGCGAGCTCAAGGAAGTCCTCGGCCATACCCCGCGTGAAGTGCTGGGCGGCGTGGCGCTGGGCATCTTGGTGTCGGTTTTGATGCTGAGGGCGTTTTAGAAGCTGGCAGCGGACGAGGACGACAGACTACTAGACACGAGCACCGAATGAAACACCCGTACTTGCAACGTGGGAGCGGGTACGCTGCGCAGCCCGCGATCCCGGCTTTGTAGGAGCGGGCTTCGCCCGCGATCCCGACTTTGTAGGAGCGGGTTGCACCCGCGATCCCGTTGGCGCATGAGGCACCCCCGACCGTACGCACCTGTGGCAAAAAGAGGGTTATCGCGGGCACCCGTCTGCAACGGCTCGCCGTTGAGCCGGTGCAGGCAGCCCGCTCCTACAACTCAATGGTCCGTCGTCCGCCTTTTGAGCAACGCCAGCTCGGGCGCCCGCAGCGCCACCGCCGCCAACGCATACACCGCGCCGCCCACCACCACGCCGCCCACGCCCACCAGCCACGGCGAGCGCCCGGCAGTGGCCGGGAGCCACAGCGCCAATGCGCCGGCCAGGAGGGCCGAGGCCACCAGGGTCCGCCACAAGCCCGCCCACAGCCGCGCCAGGGCCAGGCCCCGCAGGCGCCGGCGCATGAGCCACACCAGCCCCACCATTTCCAGGCTCGTCGCCAGGGTGTTCGCCAGGGCCAGGGCCCCGTGCGGCCACAGACCCCAGCGGGTGAACAGCGGCGCCAGCGCCAGGCTCAACCCGATGTTGAGCAGCATGGCGGCCGCGCCGATTACAACCGGGGTGCGGGTGTCCTTCAGCGCGTAGTACGCGCGCGAGACGATTTCCACCACCGAGTGGCTGACCAGGCCCAGGGTAAAAAAGGCCAGCGCCCAGGCCACCAACGCGGTGGACTCTGCATTGAAGTTGCGGCCCTGGTACAGCATGGCTACGATGGGCGCGCGCAGCGCCAGCAGCCCCACCGTAGCCGGCAGCGCCAGGAACAGAATAGCGCGCAGGGTGTCGGCCAGGCTGGCGCGCATCTCGTCCAGCGCGCCGCGCGCCGCCATGGCCGAGAAGGTCGGCAGCGCCGCAATGGAGATGCCCTGCGCGATGACCACCTGCGGCAGCGTAAAAATCTGCCAGGCATAGGTCAGCGCCGACACGCTGCCGCCGATCATGAAGCTGGCCAGGCTGCTGGTGACCAGGAAATTAAGCTGCACCGCCGCCACGCCCACCAGGCGCGGGCCCATCAGCCGCACCACCTCGCGCACGGCCGGGTTGTGCCGGCCCAGCTCGCGGTGGTAGCGCGCCTGCTTCAGTTGGCGCAGGCCGGGCAGCTGCACCGCCAGGTGCAGCAGCGCGCCCAGCACCGCCCCCCACGCCAGCCCAAAGATGCCCAGGCTCGGCGATAGCACCACCAGCCCAAAGATCATCCCCAGCCACAGCAGGGTGGGCGCCAGGGCCGGCAGCAGAAAGTATTGGTGCGCGTTGAGCACACCCATCAGCAGCCCGCTGAGGCCGAAGATGGCCGGTGTCAGCAGCAGGATGCGCAGCAGCCGCACGGTCAGCGCCTGCTGCTCGGGTGGAAAGCCCCACAGCGCAGCGACGATGGCCGGCGCAAACACGGCCGCGATCAGGCTGGCCGCGGCCAGGATGAGGAAGACCAGGTTCATGACCCCGCTCGCCAGGCGCCAGGCGCCGGCGTGGTCGTCGCGGGTCAGGAAACCGGTGAAGGTGGGGATAAAGGCCGAGGCCAGCGCGCCGCCCGCGGCCAGGTTAAAGAGGATGTCCGGCAGGCGCTGGGCGGCCAGAAAAGCGTCGAGCTCACCGCCGGTGCCAAAGGCGCGGGCAATGAGCACCTGGCGCACCAGGCCCACGGCGTTGCTCAGCGCAAAGGCGGCCATCACCGTCCCGGCCGCCCGCGCAATTTGACGTTGAGCAATGGTCACAGCGGGGATTATACCCGTGGCAAAAAATAGATGCGGGGTGCGGGGGCCTGGACGATGTCCAGGCCCCCGCACCCCGCGTGCCTCTCTTGGCGGGCGCCTGTTCCAAGGGACAGTTCGCCCGCCATATAGGTATGCTATACTTTTTCGTCTTCGACCCCGCCGGCGCTTAAATAGCGAGAGCCGGGGACGCCGACCCCGGCTCTCTCAAGGAGGAGAAGAAGAGTTTTTGTACCCTTCTGAGCAATACGATAGCACAGGCGGCATGACGTAACTTGTCGCAAAACCTACGGAATCCCTACGCTCCAACGGTTATCCAACGCAATGTTAGAACACCAGTCCTATACTGGTGATGGGCAGCTTATCACGAGGCGCGGCATGTCAGCAGATTTGGCGATCAAAACCATCAACCTGGGGCGGGTCTACAAGATCCGCGGCGGCAAGAAAAGCCAGCCCAAGGAGCTGACCGCCCTCACCGGCGTCGACCTGGAGGTGCCGCGCGGCGAGTTCTTCGGCCTGCTGGGCCCCAACGGCGCCGGCAAGACCACCCTGATCAAGATCCTCACCACCCTGCTGGCGCCCAGCAGCGGGCAGGCCCTGGTGGCCGGCTACGATGTGCTGCGCCAGCCGCAGTTAGTGCGCCCGCGCATCAACATGGTCAGCGGCGGCGAGTCTTCCGGCTATGGCCTGCTGACCGTACGCGAGAACCTGTGGATGTTCGGCCAGTTTTACGGCCTCGATAACAAGACCACCCACCAGCGCATCGACCACCTGCTGGGCGTGGTCGGCCTCCAGGACCGCGCCAACACCAAGACCTCCGACCTGTCCACCGGCCTGCGCCAGAAGATGAACATCGTGCGCGGCTTCCTGACCGACCCGCAGGTGATCTTCCTGGACGAGCCCACCCTGGGGCTGGATGTCAGCGCCAGCCGCGAGGTGCGGCAGTTTGTGCGCCAATGGGTCACCGACGAACCGCGCCGCGCCATTCTGCTCACCACCCACTATATGGCCGAGGCCGATGAGCTGTGCGACCGCGTGGCCATCATCAACGCCGGCCGGGTCCTGGCCTGCGACACGCCGGCCAACCTCAAGCGCCGCCTCCAGCGCGAGGCCATCTTCCACCTCCATGTCAGCCCGCTGCACAACGGCGCCTTGTCCGTCTTCCACACCCTGCCCGGCGTACGCCAGGTGGTGCACACCGCCCTGGACGGCCGCTCCGAGCTCCAGCTCATCCTGGAAGCCGACGACGCCCTCAGCGGCGTCATCAGCACCCTCACCCAGCACAACGCCACCCTGCTCAACCTCCAAAAGCGTGAGCCGACCCTGGAGGATGTGTTTGTGGACCTGGTGGGCAAGAGCATGGCGGAAGTTGAGAAGAGTAATTAGCAATTGGTAACTGGTAATTGGTCATCGCTCCGGCCCCACCAATCACCAGTTACCAATTACCCCTTTCCCATGATCAACTCCGCGACCAAACCCGATACCGGCCTCCGGCTGTTCTTAAGGACGATCCTCGCGCGCGCGTATCCGCGCATCATCGGCCAGCAGCGCGAGAAGGCCTGGATCTTCTTTGAGACCTTTCTGCCCTTCCTGGCCACCGTGGGTTACGTCTTCGCCTACCGCGCCATGCAGGCGCCGGAAGACTACATCGGCTTCGTGATCATGGGCGGGGCGATGACGGCCTTCTGGATGAACATCATGTGGAGCATGTCGGCGCAGATGTATTGGGAGAAGGAGAACGGCAACCTGGCGCTGTACATCATCGCGCCCAACTCGCTCATGGCCATCCTGCTGGGCATGGCCCTGGGCGGCCTGCTGGCCACCACCCTGCGCGCCGCCGTCATCCTGGTGCTGGGCACCTGGCTCTTTCACGTCCCCTTCGCCATCGCCAGCTTTGGCCAGCTCTTCGCCGTCTTCCTGCTGACCATGGTGGCGCTGTACGGCCTGGGCATGCTCTTTGCCTCGCTCTTCCTGCTCTTTGGCCGCGACGCCTGGCAGGTGGTGGGCATGCTCCAGGAGCCGGTCTACTTTCTCTCGGGCTTCTACTTCCCCGTGCGCAGCTTTGGCTTTGCCGTGGCCATGACCGCTTCCCTGCTGCCGCTCACCCTCGGCCTGGACGCCATGCGCCAGCTCATGTTCGCCAGCGGCCCCAGCCTGGGCTTCCTCTCCGTGCCCCTCGAGATCGCCATCCTGGCCGTGCTCTCGGTCGTCTTCGTCGCCGCCGCGCGGTATTGGCTCAAGCATGTGGAGCGGCTGGCGGTGAGGGAGGGGACGCTGAGCGATCGGCGACGATAGGGCACCTTTATGCTAAACACCCTCCGCCGCTCCTTCCTCCCCGCCGCCTGGCTCGGCTGGCAGGTCGAATCCAACTGGACCGACCCGCTGCTGTTCGTCGCATTCTCGGTGCTCAAGCCGATTGCCAGTGTGCTGATCCTGGTGTTCATGTACAACGCGGTGTCGAGCGCGGGGACCGACGCGCCCATCTATGCTTACATCTATGTGGGCAATGCCTTTTACATTTACGTGGGAGCCGTGCTGGCGGGGGCGTCTTACTCGATCCTGGATGATCGCGAGCGCTACCGGACGCTCAAGTATCTCTACGTCGCGCCCATCAGCATCCCGGTCTATCTCTTCGGGCGGGCCGTGGCGCGCTTCATCACCGGCAGCCTGGCCGTCGTCATCACGCTGGCGGCCGGTATGCTCTTCTTCCAACTGCCGATCCAGCTCACAACCGTGGATTGGCCGTTGCTGTTCACGGCGCTGCCGTTGGGGGTGCTGTGCCTGGCGCTGCTGGGCCTCATCGTCGGCGGGTGGACCATGACCATCCGCAACGAGCCCTGGTTTGTCGGCGACGCCCTGGGCGCGGCGCTCTACCTGTTCAGCGGCGCCATCTTTCCCATTACCCTGCTGCCGGCCGTGCTCCGGCCGATTGGCTATGTCCTGCCCATGACCTACTGGCTCGAGCTGCTGAGGCGCGCCCTGCTCGGTCCCGGCGCCGCCGCCTTCCCCACCCTCGCGGCCTACTCCAACGGCCAGCTCTTCGCCATTTTGGCCGCGATCACCCTGGCCTCCGGCATCATCGCCCGCTTCTCATTCCGCTACTTCGACCGCCGGGCGAGGGAGCTGGGGTTGATTGACGCG
>CAYUYN010000136.1:6948-9431 GCA_964449185.1 uncultured Anaerolineales bacterium
CCACCGCCCTCCGCCGCACCATCCGCCCGGCCGCCACCACCACGCCCAGCACGGCCGCCAGCAGTGCCAGAAACGCCGGCGCCAGGGACGACACCACCCAGCCTTCGACGGTATCGCCCACCATCAGCGGGTTCATGGCCACGGGCGTGGCGCCGGCCTCGCCTTCGGGGTAAATCTCCCACTGCCAGCGCCCGGCGGCCGGCAGGATCAGCCGGGCCGCGTAGTGGCCCGGCGCGCTGTCGGGCCGCGCCCCCACCTTAATCGTCTCGCGCGTGGTGCCGTTGGTCGCCACCACCACCGGCGCCAGTTCACCGGCCGAGGCGCCTTCATTGGCCCGGATGCTGAAGCCCACCTCGAAAGGCACGCCCACCCGCACTTCGCCAGGGGCGCGATCGAGCGTCACCTCATAAGCCGGATAGGGCGCAAACGACAACAGCAGACATACCGCCGCCCCCAAACCTATCGATAGCCAACGCAACATAAACATGCTCCTCCTCGACTCACCGCCCCATCGCTAGACGAACCCGCCGCGCGGCCGGTTCCTTGCGAAAAAAGCACCCCACCGCGCGGGCAGGCTGTGGGGATAGGGAACGGCTGGCAACAGCCGGCCTTGGGCCACAAAACGGCCGAAGACCGGGTGCGACAGCGCTGCAGGCTACCACACCAAACCGGGCCCCTGTCGTGCCCCTTATTGGCAAACCCAGACCCCAAGGTCCCGTAGGGATCCAAAACCCTTGGGGTCTCCTTGTCCCCGGGGCGTAGCGGTGCGGGAGAGGGCCGGGGTGAGAGTGAGGGCCTACTTCCAGCCTAAACTCTGCAATTTGTATGCCAGGGTGAGGGGACAGCGCGCGGGGCGGCCGGGGACAAGCAAAGCGCCGGATCTGGCGATCCGGCGCAAGCGGTAGCCGGCGGACTTTGCCGGCGCTGTCCTACCGCTTCGCTTCTGACGACGCGAAGCGGACGGACAGAAATGGCCAGACCGGCGGCATCTAGCCGCTACGCAGCCTACCGACCCATTCCGAGAACTTGCGGGTTTTACAGGCCAGGTCGGCGCAGTCTCACAAACAGCAGCGGCGGCATGTCGTAGTTGGCCCAGTTGAACGGGCCCGTGGCCGGCCCTTCCGCCGCGAGCACTGGCTCTTCCAACCGGTCCATCACCAGCCCGGCCGCAAAGGCGCTGTTCAGCAGCAGGTGCAGCGGCCGGTGCCAGTAATACTGCTCGACCGGCTGATCGGAGATGGCCAGGCCCTTGGTGACCTCCGTCGACAGGTAGCGCGAGACCTTGATCGAATACGCCGCCTGGTTGGCGTAATCGGGCAGCTCCGGCAGCGCGACTGTGGGGCGGCGGTGGTTGCGGCGCTGCCAATCAATCACGGCGTTGCGGGCAATGGCGATCACCCAGGCTGCGAAGTCGCCGCGCTCCGGCCGGTAGCGGTCGCGTGCCCGCCAGGCGCGCTCGAAGGCGTCGGCCGCCAGGTCTTCGGCCAGCGGACGGTCTCCCACCCGAAATAGGCAGTAGTTAAATACGGCTGCCAGGTGCGCCTGGTAGAGCTGGGCAAAGGCGCCGGCGTCGAGGGGTGGGGTGCTGCGTTTGAGGAATAGGCGCATACGTCGTCTTGGGCTGCACGTGCTCTACCCTAATATACGCCGAGGCGGACGGAGTATTAACGTGTCTGCGAAACTCCACAAGATGAAGAGCAGCCCGGGCAGGTATTGAACCGGCGGAGCGCTGAAGAAATCGCTAAGCGCCGCTCGACAAGGCCAGTATTAGCTATTTCCTGGGGTATAAGACAACCGTAGTACTTGGCCAGGTGTGCCTCGGAAAATCGCCTCTCGGAAAAAGAGACGACCAACCATGCGCTAATCAAGAGCGGGCTGCCAATCAGCTGGGAGACGCTTTCACCGGATCCTGAGGCTTCGTTTCGCCCATAGTCTTAATGACACCGCCGTCAAGAACCCGACAACCGCGCCTCCTACGATCGCGATAGGTATCCATTCCAAGAATTGATCGACGACGACACGCCGGAACGGTGGCCACCAGTCTGCCCAGTAATTCGGTAAGTGGCGGTTGGAAAACAGCATAAACTCCATGTTGGGCAAGCCCACCCACATAAGCATGAACGAGTAGTAAGCGTAATAGCTAACGAGCGCAGCACTCCAGGCCACGGCGGCGGCTGACGCGGCTCGCCGTATCGATTTGGACCGCTTCATCTCATAAATGGCCATGGGCACAACCGGCACTAGCCAAATGCCATAATTGGCTGCGATCAGCACCAGAACGATGACTAGCCGGATAAGTTCGTTGGCCTGATCCAGCCGCTGACTCAACGCCTGATTCCGACTGAGCGATGCTAGCAGGTCGAGGAAATACCAATCAGCTACGCCGAAGCACAGGCCCAGCACGGTGTACTTTATCCAACGGTTACTCATCTGGACTTTATCCATTCGTCAGAGATGAAAGAGCAGGGTAAGCTACGGCAAAT
>CAYUYN010000137.1:0-9430 GCA_964449185.1 uncultured Anaerolineales bacterium
GGTGCCGATGAGCTGGACACCGCGCTCGGCGATGGTGCGGGCGGCCTCGGCCTCGAGCTGGCGGCCGATCTCGTCGATGACGATGACCTGCGGGTTGTGGTTCTCCACCGCTTCGATCATCACCTCGTGCTGAAGCGAGGGCTGGGCCACCTGCATGCGGCGGGCGCGGCCCACGGCCGGGTGGGGCACGTCGCCGTCGCCGCCGATCTCGTTGGAGGTGTCGACGATGACCACGCGCTTGTTCTCGGCCAGGATGCGGGCCGCCTCGCGCAGCATGGTGGTCTTGCCCACGCCCGGGCGCCCGAGCAGCAGGATGCTATTGCCGCTCTCGACGATGTCCTGGATGATGTCGATGGTGCCGTAGACCGCGCGGCCCACGCGGCAGGTGAGACCCACCACCTGGCCGCGGCGGTTGCGGATGCCGCTGATGCGGTGCAGGGTGCGCTCCATGCCGGCGCGGTTGTCGGCGTCGAAGTCGCCGATGCGCGCGATCACATAGTCCAGGTCGGCGCGCGCCACCTCGGTGTCCGCGAGCACCACCTCGCCATCCAGGTAGCGGGCCGTGGGCACGCGCCCCAGGTCCATGATGACTTCCAGCAGTTCGTCAAAGCGGTTGAGCGACCGCAGTTTTTCGCAGATGTTGGTCGGGATGACCTTCATCAAAGCTTCTAAGTCATCCGTGATTCGTTTTTGCATGTTTCTGCCACCGACAATTAGAGGATCGCCTGGACCAGTGGGCCGCCGGGCGCTCGTCCTCGCGGACGTGGAAGCGCGCGCTTGTAATCGGCGTAGGCACCTGCCCGTCCACAACCGGCAGGGGCTTGAGGAGGGGTTCGGTCACGCGCGCGACCAGACGCTTGACCATCACCGCCTGCGAGCCGAGAGCCTCGAAGCCGACGCGCGCCACCACGTTCCGCAGCCAGTCCTGGTAGCGGCGCACGCAGATGTAGAGCGGCTTCTCCTTGCGGCTGGGCACCAGGAGCTGCAGGCAGGCATTGAGCACGGCCTCGGACAGGTCGTAGGCCTCCGGGTGCAGGAACGGCTCAACCCAGAGGCCCTGGGGGCCGCGGCGCACATCCAGGTAGGCCACCAGCTCGCCGCCGTGGTCGAGCACGTAGCCGCGCTCGATGTGCCGCGGGCCGGGCTCCACCTGCTGCACCAGGCGCGGCACGATGTTACTGTAAAGCGTGCTCACGGCGATGACATCGCCGCGGGTGGCGGCCCGCATGGGGGCCGGCTCCACCGCCATGGCCGGGGCAGCGCCGGGCGCCAGCTTCCACAAGCTTTGGCGCGCATAGATGGCGAAGCCCGCCTCCCGCAAAGCCTCGTATTCGGGGCTCTTCTCGTTGACGTCGGCCACCAGATTTTGGGCGCGGCGTTCACCGGCTTCGACTACCAGGCGTTCGAGCAAGGGCAGCCAGCCGGCGCCAGCTTCGGCGGAGACGGGAGCCAGGTATAGGATGCGGGCGTGCTCTTCGCCCAGGCGGTGACGCAACTGCCCAAAGATGACAGGCGCCGGCGCGCTGGCGGCAGCGCGTTCGCGGCCGCGCCCCCCGCCCTCCGCGCCGTGGCCGTCACCGCGCCAGATGAAGGTGGGCGGGCCGGCCATGGGCATGAGGTACGCCAGCAGCGCCTGCTGCAGCGGGTGATTGCCCTGGGTGAGGCCGGTCTCAGAATCCAGGCAAACGCCGCGATCCGCCAGAGTCTTGACCAGGCCCACATCGCGCCAGTCAAAGGAGCGGATCATTCACCGTAGGTCCGAGGGCAGCTTGGCGTGGTTGGAACGCTCGGTGAGCGACCGCAGCACATCGCGGAAGCGCTCCACCTCGCGCACGGTGCCGCGCCGCAGCGCCGGCTGGCCGCTTTCGTCCATCGTCAGCATCGACTTGCCGCGGAAGTATTCGCGGTAGAGGTCGAGCAGGATGCGCTCTTCGGGCTGGCCGTGCTCGCGGGCCATGAGCTTGGCCTGGCCCGGCATGGAATTGGCGGCCTCTGCGGGAATGACCTCTGGCCAGTGCGGGCTGTTCTCATCCACTTCCACCAGGCCATACAGCTCGACCATTTCTTTGCGATGGACGGCGACGGCCATGCCAAAGAGTGACTCGCTGCCGTCGCTGGCGCGCCGCCACCAGCGGATGCCCTCTGGTTCGGTGATCCACTCCCACTCAAACGCGCCCGGCGTGGCGCCGAAGCGCCCGGCCAGTTGAACGGCCTCGTAATTGGCCACGTACTCGCCCAGCCGCAGCCACGTCTTGCGCGGCACCAGCATGACGAGCTGGGTCTCGGGCATTTTGGCCAAGTCCGCAAACTTATAGTTGGCGTGGTCGTTGACCACGAAGGGCTTGTTCTTTTTTGGGTCGGAGAACAACTTAACCACGTTTTTTACACCTCCGAACAGGTGTGCGAACTGAGGACCCGCAGCCCAACTGGAGTCCGTCTGGAAGAATTTTACCATGCGTGCAGTTAAGGGGCAATGCTGGCGGGGGGCTGGGGCATATTTCAGCCGGGGGGCGAGATGGCGCGAGCCGCCACATAACACCCGATGACAGACGCAGACCGCTTCATCGGGAGGTACGGGCAGGACAGGTGTAACCAGAAGCATGCACCCACGCCGGCGGGCTGCCATAGATTTTCGATTGATTTTGCGAAGGGCGCTCGAAGGGCCAACGAGGCGGAATTGTCAAAGGCCATTCGATGTCGTTTCGCCCGGGGTGGTGAATATGAAAGGTGAGTTGGATGGGCGTGGACCGAGGGTCGCTCAAGAAAGCTCATGGCGGCATCATGGGGAGACCTTCGGTCCGGCCGCCACCTGGTATATGGGACAGGCGACCTTGGGCGTACTCGAAATGACATGAAGGGCGATGGTGACAACAGCCGAAGGCAGTCTACAACATAACGGTCATTTATGACAATTACTCTGCCGGGGCGGTGAATGTCAGCCTGACGTCGGCCAGAAACCGTTGACCCGCGCTCAAATAGTTATAGAATGCTAGTATACTAGATAATTAGCACTTAATATAGTAAGGGCACAAACGGTCGATGCTTATACGGATTGATAAGACGGGACCCATCCCCATCCACGACCAGATCAAGGACCAGGTACTCGGCCTGATCCACGCCGGTCAACTCAAGGCCGGCGACCAGTTGCCCACGATGCGGGCGCTGTCGATTGAGCTGGCGGTGAACTTCAACACCGTGGCGCATGCGTACCGCGAGCTGGACGCCGAGGGGGTCATTGCCACCCGGCGCGGCGAGGGCACATTTGTGACGGGCGCCACGGGCGAGGCGGAACTGCAGCGCCTGCGCGAGCAAAAGCTGCGGTCACTGGTAAAGGCCCTGCTAGACGAGGCCGAGCGCCTGGGCTATGCCTGGGACGAGATCCAGCCGGCGCTGGATGCCTACCGGACTAAACAAGAGGAGCTTAAGCATGAATAAGCGCAGCGCGAATGTAACCCGACCGTTCATCCGGCCGGTGCCAGGGCTGGCCCTGGCCGCATTTTTTGCCTGTATGGCGGCGGGGATCGGCCTGGCGGTGGTGTTGAACCTGCTGGGCCAGCCAGAAGGCGTGGCAATTGTGGGTGTGGTGGCCCCTACCCTGTTGGGCGCCTACCTGCTGATGTCGCTGAAGGTGGCCAATGAGTGGGAGAAGGCCGTGCTGCTGCGGGCCGGTCAGTTCCGCGGTCTGCGCGGGCCGGGCCTGTTCTGGGTCATGCCAGTGCTCGACACGATCGCGATGTGGATCGACCACCGCGTGATGGTGACGCCCTTCAACGCCGAAAAGACCCTGACCAAGGACACGGTGCCGGTGGATGTGGACGCCGTGCTGTTCTGGGTGGTGTGGGACGCCAAAAAGGCGGCGCTGGAGGTGGAAGACTACCGGGCGGCCATCTCCTGGGCGGCCCAGACGGCGCTGCGCGACATCATCGGCAAGATGATGCTGGCCGACATCCTGGTGGGCCGTGATACGATCGACCACCAGCTCCAGCACATTATCGACGAGCGCACCACGCCCTGGGGCGTGAGCGTGAGCAGCGTGGAAATCCGCGACATTATCATCCCGCAGGCGCTGGAAGACGCCATGTCGCGCCAGGCGCAGGCCGAGCGCGAGCGCCAGGCGCGCGTCATCCTGGCCGAGTCGGAGAAACAGATTGCTGAGAGCTTTGCGGAAGCGGCCAAGAGCTACCACGGCGACCCGACCGCCCTTCACCTGCGGGCGATGAACATGCTGTTTGAAGGCCTGAAGCAAAAGGGCGCTCTGGTGATCGTGCCGTCGTCGGCGGTGGATACCATGAATCTAGGCGGCCTGAGCGGGATGACGGCCCTGGCCAAGATCACGGAGCGCCAGTAGACAACGAAAAACCTGGCAGGTCTCGTCCGACCGAGTCGCGAGACTGGACTGACCCGGCGCAGGTCCATCCGAGAAGACCTGCCAGGTTTGCCCAGTTAACGGAGGCAGAATGGCAGAGCGAGCGCAGTGGGAATACCGGGTGGTAATCATCGGCAGTTGGCTGGGATTCAAGGCCGAGGTGGCCGAGGCCGCGCTGAACGAAATGGGCCTGGAAGGCTGGGAGGTGGTCAACAGCCACCGCGACAGCCTGGACCGCTTCGTGGTGGTGGCTAAACGGCCCTTGACCCAGACCGAACGGCGGCGGCGGAGCTACCCGGAAAGCAGCTAATCGTAACTGGTCGTTGCGACCCGGCGCTGGGCGCGTTCTAATTACCAATGGCCGTTTTGTTTCGCGGGATACACGCGGCGGGCGGCGAGCGGGAAAGGCGGGATTTCGATGCTGACAGCCATGCACGTGCTCAATTTCGTGCTGATGTTTGCGATGCCCATTGCGCTGGGCGTGTTTCTGGCGCGGCGGTTTCGCCTTGGCTGGGGATTGTTTTTCGTGGGGATGGTCACCTTCATCCTGTCGCAGGTGGTACACATCCCGCTGAACCTGGTGCTGCAGAGGCTGGGCGTATTTACGGCAGTGCCCGCGCCCTGGCAACTGCCGGTGAGCGCCGTCCTGCTGGGGTTGAGCGCCGGGCTGTGCGAGGAAATAGCCCGCTACCTGGTGCTGCGTTTTTGGCGGCGGGACGCCCGGTCGTGGCGCGCGGCACTGGTGTTTGGTGCCGGCCACGGCGGCGTGGAGGCCATCTTGGTGGGCGTGGTGACGGCCGTGGCTTTTGTGCAGATCACGGCCCTGGCCAACACCGACCTGAACACCCTGGGGCTCAACCCGGAACAATTGGCGGCCCTGCGGGCGCAGCTAACGCTGTACCAGACGGCCCCCTGGCCGGCGGCCCTGCTGGGCGCTCTGGAGCGGCTGTTTGCGCTGTGCGTGCACCTGGGGCTGACTGTGATGGTCATGCAGGCCTTTACGCGCGGCCGGCTGTGGTGGCTGGCGGCCGCCATCGCCTGGCACGCGCTCGTTAATGGCGTGACGGTGTACCTGCTGCAGATTATGGGCGGCCAAGGCTCGCTGAGCGCCTTGTACGCCACCGAGGCGGCGGTGGGCGCCTTTGCCCTGCTTAGCCTGGGGATTGTGTTCGCCCTGCGACAGCCCGAGCCCCCGGCGGCGCAGCCAGCCGGGCCGGCGGCGCCCCTGCCCGTGCCGGAAACCGGGCCCCTGACCCCGCCGCCGCTGACGAGCGAAGCGCTGAAAGAGACGAAGTACCAATGATCCACACCGAAGGGCTGACCAAGACCTTTGGCGAGCCGCCAAAAGCCATTACGGCCGTCGACCGGCTCACCCTGGACGTGGCCGAGGGCGAAGTCTTTGGCTTTTTGGGCCCCAACGGCGCCGGCAAGACCACCACGGTGCGCCTGCTCACCTGCCTGATCGCCCCCAGCGCCGGCCGCGCCACGATTGGCGGGCTGGAGGTGGGCCGCGACAACCAGGCCATCCGCCAGCGCGTGGGCCTGCTGACCGAGACGCCCGGCATGTACGACCGGCTGAGCGCCGAAAAGAACCTGAGCCTGTTCGCCCGGCTGTATGGCGTGGCGGACGTGGCCGGCCAGGTGGAGAAATACCTGCGGCTGCTGGGGCTGTGGGAGCGCCGGCGCGACGAGGCCGGCAGCTTTTCCAAGGGCATGCGCCAGAAACTGGCCATTGCCAGGGCGCTCTTGCACGAGCCGGGCCTGTTGTTTCTGGATGAGCCGACCAGCGGGCTGGATCCGGAAGCCGCCAAGCTGGTGCGCGACTTTATCGCCGAGCTGCGCACGGCCGGCCGCACCATCGTCATGTGCACCCACAACCTGGACGAGGCCGACCGGCTGTGCGACCGGATCGGCATCTTTAAGACCCGTCTCATCACCGTGGACACGCCCGCCAACCTGCGCCGCCGGCTGTATGGGCGGCGCGTGGTGGTACACCTGCGCCAGGCGACGCCCGGCCTGGCCGGCGTGGCCCGGGGCCTGCCGTTCGTCAAAGAAGTCGAGGTCGCGGACAACAAGCTGGTGGTGGGCCTGGACGACCCAGAAGCCGACAACCCGGCTCTGGTGCGCCGGCTGGTGGAGGCCGGGGCCGAGGTGCAGTTTGTGGGCGAGTTGCGGCATTCGCTGGAAGATGTCTATCTGCGGCTGCTAGACGCCGCGGCGTAGTGTTTCCTGTGAAACATTGGGCCTTCGGCAACCAGGGATCCTAATATGAACCTGAACCGCATTCGCACAATTATCGACAAAGAGTGGTCGGAGGTCTTCAAGAACCGCCTGGTGCTGTTTACGGTGGCCTTTTTGCCGCTCATTTTCACGGTAATGCCGCTGGGGGTGATTTACGCCACCGCCGGCTCGGGCGACCTGAGCGGCGAGGTGGCCGACCTGCCAGCGCAGTTCCTGGCCCAGTGCGGCGGCGCACCACCCGGCGAGTGCCTACAGATCTTTATCATGAACCAGTTCCTGCTGCTGTTTATGATGATGCCGCTGATCATCCCGGTGTCGATCGCCGCTTACAGCATCGTCGGCGAGAAGACGACCCGCAGCCTCGAGCCGCTGCTGGCCACGCCCATCAGCACTGGCGAGCTGCTGCTGGCCAAGGGCCTGGCCGCGGCGGTGCCGGCCGTGCTGGCCACGTGGCTGGGCTATCTGCTGTTTGTGCTGGGCGCGCCCCTGGTGGGCGCCGGCCCGGCCGCCGTGGCCAGCCTGATCAGCCCAGTGTGGCTGCTGGCCGTGCTGGTGGTGGGGCCGCTGATGTCGGTGATGGCGGTCAACTTTGCCATCATGGTGTCATCGCGGGTCACCGATCCGCGCGTGGCCGAGCAGTTGTCGGCCATTATCATCGTGCCGGTGCTGGCGGTGCTGTTTGGGCAGTTGGGCGGGCTGATCGTGCTCAACGTGGCCTTTGTGCTGGGCACCATCGTGCTGCTGCTGGCGACCGATGCCGGGCTGGTGGCGCTGGCCGTGCGGGTGTTTGAGCGCGAGGCGATTTTGACGAGGTGGAAGTAGGAAACCCTTCCACGCGCAGCGGCTGCATCCGTTGACCAACCTCTTCGTCCAATGATTATTCAGTAATGAAGTATTCATTTACTGAGTAATGACTGTATGAGCCTGGCGGGAAACAGGCTGCGGCCGGCCGCGACTTGGTCATAGGTCACGGCGGGGGGCGTGGAACTGGCATTGTTGGTAAGAAAACGGTTTGCACAGATTGAGTCGGGATGCTATTATCCGGGGAAATCTTCCAGGAGACTCACTATGGACAACGTGCTGCCCGCCGACGAGGCCCAGGTCAGGCCAGCCCGCGCGACGCCCAGCCAGGCCGCGCCGCAACCTGAGCGCGAATTTATCGAAGAGCCCGCCGAGCGCCTCGCTGCGCGTGGCGCGCTGGTCGTCACCGGCGGCGAGCCGCCCGCGCAGCCCGCCAACCGCTGGCGGCGGTTGGTCCCGGCCAAGATGGGCGAGGCCCTTTGGAAGTCAGCCACGCTGTTCTCGCTGGTGGTCAACCTGGTGCTGGTGCTGGCGCTGCTGGCGGTGGGCACCCAATTGTTCCAAATCAAAAACGGCATCCTGCAACCGCTGGTGGGCGGCCTGTACGACAACTTCGCCTTGATGGACCAGTCGCACATCGTCACCACGATCCAGGTCAACGACACTATCCAGGTCAACGACACCATCCAGGTGAATGACACCATCCCGGTGGTGTTTGACGTGCCGCTCCAGACCAACACGATCGTGACCCTGACGCAGGACACGGCCATCCCGCAGACCACGGTGTATCTGAACGGCATTGGCATCCCCACCGACATTGTGCTGCCGGCCGGCACCCCGCTGCGGATTGCGCTGACCCTGGTGGTGCCCGTCAGCCAGACCGTGCCGGTGGTGCTGGACGTGCCAATCCACCTGGAAGTGCCGATCAGCCTGCAAGTGCCGGTCGACATCGCGCTCGACCAGTCTGACCTGCACCGGCCGTTTACGAACCTCGCGAACCTGGTGGGGCCGTACTATACGATGCTGGAGAAGCTGCCCTCGTCGTGGGATGGACTGTTCAAGCCGGATTGAGCCAGCGTCCCGCTTGACCAGGCTCGCGCTGGCCCGAAAGGTACCGTGGGGTGGCGGAGGGCAGGCTTTGCCTGCCCTCCGCCACCCCGCTATTGTTGGGGGATGAGGCTAACCCAGCGACAAATGGCTGATCCACCCCCCGTCTGCGATTACGAAGGCTCGCAGTACCAACAGACCTTTTGGGACACCGGGACGCGCGCCTACGAAGACCAAAGCGAGGCACGCGCGCTGGCGGCGCTGCTGCCCAAGAGCGGCCGGCTGCTGCTGGAGATCGGCGCGGGCGCCGGGCGCAACACCCCGCGCTACGCCGGCTTTGACCGCATCGTCCTGCTGGACTATTCGCGCACCCAGCTTGAGCAGGCCCGCGCGCGGCTGGGCGACAGCCCGCGCTTTGTGTACGTGGCCGCCAACGTCTACGCCCTGCCGTTCGTGCCCGGGCTGTTCGACGCCGCCACCATGATCCGCGTGATCCACCACCTGGCCGATGCGCCGGCGGCGCTGACACAAGTGCGGCAGGTGCTCCAGCCGGGCGGCACGTTCATCCTTGAGTTTGCCAACAAGCTCAACCTGAAGGCCATTCTGCGCTGGCTGCTGCGGCGGCAAAAGTGGAGCCCGTTTGACCCGGCGCCGGTCGAGTTTGCGGCGCTCAACTTTGACTTCCACCCGCGCACGATGCTGAACTGGCTGCGCGCCCACCAGCTCCAGCCGCGTCAGGTGCGGGCGCTGTCCTACTTCCGGCTGGGCGCGCTCAAGCGCGCAGTGCCCACGGGCGCCTTAGTGGCGCTGGACGCCGCGCTGCAACCCACCGGCCAGGTGGTTCAGCTTTCGCCGAGCGTCTTTGTGCGGGCCGAGGCTACCGGGCCGGGTGTGACGGCGGCGCCGGGGCAGTTCTTTCGGTGCCCGGCGTGCGGGGGCATGGCGCTCAGCGAACATGAAGGCCATCTGCGGTGC
>CAYUYN010000138.1:0-9345 GCA_964449185.1 uncultured Anaerolineales bacterium
GTTGCGCGCTTCGAGCGCTTCTCGGTTGCTAGTGCGCTGGCGGAGGCCGGCGGGGTGGGCCAGCCGCAGACCCCGGCCGGCCCGCCGCGCACCGGCGTGGAGATCGTGGCCAGCGAAGAGCGCGACGGCGCCCGCTACCACACCATGCGCGACCTGCGCAACGGCAGCGTGGTCAAGAACGTCACGCGCACCTCGGCCCGCAAGCTGTGGCACTATGCCATCACCGCCAAGGAAGCCGGCTCGGTCAACCCGCACGCCATTGCCTGGCAAGGCAACATCGGCCTGTGGCGCAAGACCCATAAGGGCGGCCAGACCCGCTACGACCTGGTGCAGCGCAGCGACGACGAGCTGCGCGTGTTCTATGGGGTGACCGAAGACGGCATCCACGGTCCCTGGCGCAGGCTGGTGGAGCTGGATGACCGCCCGCAGGCGCCGTTGCTGCCGGCGGTGAGCCAGCCGGCCGAGCCCGTTGGGCTGGGGGCGGTGCCCGTGCCGGCGGAGGCGCTGGTGTATCCGGCCTCTGACGAGACCGCGGATGAGGGCGAGCCCGTGGGGGCCTACTACGAAGCCGAGCCGGCTGATGCGGACGCGCCACTGCTGGATCTGGAGGCGGTGGGCCTGCAAGCCGGCACCGAACACCTGGCGGTGGATGAGGCCGCCTTACCCGTGCCCGCCGAGGCCGCCGATAACGGCGGCGGACGCCCAGCGCGCAAGTCGCGCGGGGGGCGGGGCGGGAGCAGCAAGAAGGCCACCAAGACCCGCGCCAGCAAGACGACCGCTGGCGCGACCAAAGTTGCCAAGAAGCAGGCCGGCGGCGCCACCAAGCGGACCAGCCGCCCGCGCGCGCGGAAGCCAAAGGCCGAAGACGGCGGCGGCGAGTAGCAGTCAGCCGACACCTGCATCTAAACGCGGCCGGAGGGGCGTGAGCGCTCCTCCGGCCGCGTGGCGTTTTGGCGCAAAGCAGCGTGGGCGGCGCACCGTAAACACGTCACGCTTGAAGATGCGCCTCGGCGGCCCGTGGGCGCGCGTTGCGTGCGTTGCGTGCGTGATTATCTCATATGCACATCCGCGAATTCTCGTTCGACCGCGACTACGCCGCCGCCATCGCCCTCTGGCAAAACGCCGGCCCGGGCGTGCACGTCAGCCGCTCAGACACGCCCGACGAGATCCGCAAGAAGCTGGCGCGCGACCCCGACTTGTTTCTGGTCGCGGAAGACGCGGAGCAGCTGGTGGGCGCGGTGATCGGCGGATTTGACGGCCGGCGCGGGATGGTGTATCACCTCGCGGTGGTGGTGGGCCGCCGCGGGGAGGGCTTGGCCACGGCGTTGATGGCCGAGCTGGAAACCCGCCTGCGTGCCAGGGGGTGCGTCAAATGCTATCTCATGGTCGATCCCGACAACCTATCCGTGGTGGATTTCTACCGGCGGCTGGGCTGGGCGGTGATGCCAGTGTACACCCTGGGCAAGGACCTCGACAGGCGCTAACGTGAGGGTCGCCATCCTGACCGTTTCGGACCGGTCGGCGCGCGGCGAGCGCCCCGACGCCTCGGGCCCGGCCATCCAGGCCTTTGCCACGGGGCGCCTGGGAGCGGAAGTCGTGCGCACCGCGGTGCTCCCCGACGACCAGGCCGGCGTCAGCGCCGCCCTGGCCGCCTGGTGCGATGCCGGCGACGTGGACGTTGTCTTCACCACGGGCGGCACCGGCTTTGCGCCGCGCGATGTGACCCCCGAGGCGACCCGCGCCGTCATCGAGCGCGAGGCGCCCGGGCTGGCCGAGGCCATGCGCCAGGCCTCGCTGGCCGTCACCGCGCATGCGATGCTGTCACGCGCGGTGTGCGGCATCCGCGGCCGCACGCTCATTGTCAACCTGCCGGGCAGCCCCAAGGCCGTGCTTGAAAACCTCGAGACGATTGCACCGGCCCTGCCGCACGCCGTGCAGTTGCTGCGCGATGCGCCCGCGTCCGAGCGAGGCCATCAGTCGGCGTAGGGCGGGCACCACTGGCCACGGGAGGCGCGCATGAAACTCCACTACTGGCAAAAATTGATCTATTCGGCCGGGGCGCTGGGGGTGGCGCTGTCTTACCAGGCCTTTGGCGCGCACATCCAATTTCTCTACATCGACATCTTGGGCGTCCAGGCCACGCTCATCGGCCTGGGGTGGACCCTGTACGGCCTTTGGAATGCGGTCAACGACCCGCTGGCCGGCTACTTGTCCGACAACACCAAGACCCGCTTCGGCCGGCGCCGCCCGTGGATTTTGGGCTTCTTCATCCCGTTGGCGTTGTTTTTCTACTTGCTGTGGGTGCCGCCCCTGTCCATCATCCGGGGCGGGGACGTGCCCCTGTGGGTGTACTTCATGGCGGTTGTGCTGGTCTTCGACCTGCTGTGGAGCATCGTGGTGATGAACTGGACCGCGCTCTTCCCGGAGATGATCACCGAAGAGAAGGAGCGGGCTTCGGTTTCGGGTTGGCGCCAGTTCTTTGGCGTGATGGGACTGCTGGCGGGTGTGGCCGCGCCGCCAGCGCTGGTGGGCGCCGACTGGAGCGGGCGCGGCAGCATGGCGCTGATCTTCGCCGGCATCACGGCCGCCACCCTTGGGCTGGCCCTGCTGGGCAGCCGCGAGAACCCGGCCGCGATGTTGGAGAAGCAGCCGCCTTTTCGGCAGGCCATCCGCGCCACCCTGGCCGGCCGTTCGTTCCGCTGGTTCTTGCTGGCGAACCTGCACAAGGAATTCATCTTCAGCATCATGCTGGCCTCGATCCCGTTTTGGGCCAAGTACGTACTGCGCATCCAGGGGCCGGTGGCGGCCGGCGGGACCACCCTGGACGCGGGTCTGCAAATCTCGCTGCTGCTGGGACTGGCCTTCGTCATGGCGCTGCCGGGCATTCCCATTTGGACGGCGGTGGCCAAGCGCTGGGGCGCGACGCGCGGCTGGCAGGTCTCGCAAGCCACCTTTGCCGGCTCCATGCTGCTGATCTTCTTCGCGAGCGATTTTTGGCAGGGGGCGTTGGCCACGGCCTGTACTGGCCTCAGCATCGCCGGCCTGCTGGTCTTCCCCGATCTGCTGATCAGCGACGTCATTGACGAGGACGAGTTGGTGACCGGCGCGCGGCGCGAGGGCATGTTCTTTGGGATGAACGGTTTTATCATCCGCTTTGCCTTTTCGATGCAGGGCCTCACCACGACCTTGATCTTGGGCCTGACGCGCTATGTGCCGTCGACGCCTGAAGAGTTGTACCCGGCCCAGCCCGCCGCGGCGCTGCTGGGCATCCGCCTGATGACGGCGCTGGCGCCGCTAGTGGCCTCCGGGCTGATCATCTTCTGCCTCAGACGCTATCCCCTGCAGGGCCGGCGACTGGCCGACCTGCGCGCCCGACGGTTGGCGGGCGCGGCCACCGCCGGCACGTGACACCGCGCCAGCTTGCCGCCCACCCGCGGGCCGTGGATGCGCTCGCGCTGCTCGGGCTGGCGCTGCTGGCGCTCATCTTCTTCTGGCCGGTCAGCCTCAACCTGGGCTGGATCCCGCGCGGCGGCGGCGACCTGGTCTCGTTCCTATGGCCCACCTACAGCTACGCGGCCGAGGCCATGCGCGCCGGCCGCATCCCACTGTGGACCCACACCCTCTACGCGGGCGCGCCGTTTGCCGCCGACAATCAGTCCGGTGTTTTCTACCCCCTCAACCTGCTGGCGTTCGGACTGTGGCCGGGTGTGCCTTACCAGGCCCTGGAGTGGCTGGTGGTGGCGCACGTCTGGTTGGCGGGCGCGGGCATGTATGCGCTGGTGCGGGTGCTGCTCAAGCGGCCCAACACACCCGCGCCTGCGACCGCCTACGCGGGCGCGCTGGTGGCGGCGGTGGCCTACATGTTTTCGGATGTCTTTGTCACGCACATCGGCAACTTGAACATTGTGGCGGTATCGGCCTGGCTGCCGGTGTGCTTCCTGGCCCTTCACTTGGCGCTCACGCGGTGTTCGGCCGGGTGGGCGGCGGCGGCCGGGGTGGGGCTGGGCGTGGCGGCGCTGGCCGGTCACGCGCAGATGATGCTGATGGTGGTCATCGCGCTGGGGCTGTACGGTGCGGCCTGGGTGCTCGGCACCCGGCGGGAGGGCGGGCGCGTCATGGCGCTCCGTGCCGCGCTGGTGGTCTTGACGTTTGGGGTGGCGTTCGGGGTGGCGGCGCTGAGCCTGATCCCGGCCGCGGAGATGACGCGCTACACCGGCCGCGCCCGGCTGGACTATGCCGGCGCGGCCGAATTCTCGCTGCCGTGGGCGGGGCTGGCGGGGCTGTTCTCGCCGCTGATCTTTGGGCGCGGCGCCGCGCACTTCTGGGCGCCGTGGGACCGGGTGGAGGCGGGCTACGCGGGGGCGCTGACCCTGCTGCTGGCCGGGCTGGCGCCGCTGCGGGGCCGGCGGCTGCCGCTGTTCCTGTGGGGCCTGGCGGCGTTTGGGGTGCTGGTGGCGCTGGGGGCGCACACGCCCTTTCATCGTCTGCTGTATACCGTGGCGCCGGGCTTTGCCCAACTGCGCGTGCCGGCCCGCTTTATCTTGCTGACCGATTTTGCCCTGGCGGCGTTGGCGGGCTTAGGCGTCTACCACCTCACGAGCCTCCCCCGCCGGCGGCTGGTCGCGTGGGGCCTGGTTCTGCTTGGTCTTGGCAGTGGGGTGGGCCTCGCGGCCTTTGCCACGGTGGCGGGCGCGGCGGCTCACACGCGCACACTTTTATTGGGCCTGGGATTGTTTGGCGGGCTGGTGCTCGGCGGCATGGCGCTGGCAGCCAATGCGCGGCGCCCGGGCGCGCTCATCCTGCTCGTGGGTTTGGCCGCGGTGGACCTGGTGGGACACGGCGCGTGGGTGGAGGTGGAGCGCAATGACCCCACGCGCGGTTTTCAACATCCAGCGGCCGTCGCCTTTCTCAAGGCTCAGGCCGGTCCGCTGCGTATCGACAACGCCTCGGGCGCGTGGTCGCCGGATGCGGCAGCGCGCTTTGGCCTGGAAGACATTGGGGGCCTGTCGAACCCGCTGGCCCTGGCCGCCTACGATACCTACCTGGGCGCGGTCGGGTCGCGCGGCAGCCCGTTGTATAATTTTCTGAACGTCCAGTTTGTCATCAGCGACAAAGACCAACCGCCGGGCGACAGCACCTTTGTGCCGGTGTTCAATGAGGACCCCACGGTCGATATTTATCTGAACACCCAGGCACAACCGCGCGTGCGGCTGGTGTATGCGGCGCAGCCAGTGGCGGGCGGCGAGGCGGCCTTTGGGGCCATCCATGCGCCAGGCTTTGATCCGTCCGCGTTAGTCGTGCTCGACACCACGGTGGATGGCCTGGCGCCGGCGCTGGATGGCCCGCCGCCGGCGGGCGCCAGCAATCTATACTACCTCGACTATCAGCCCGAGCGCTTCACCGTGGTGGCCGAGACGCCCGGCCCGGCCTACCTGGTGCTGAGCGAGGTGTGGTACCCCGGCTGGCGCGCCTGGCTCGATGAGGTTGAAGTGCCCGTCTATCTCGCGAACTTTGCCTTCCGGGCCGTTTACCTGCCTGCCGCCGGGACGCACACGCTGACCATGCGCTTCGATCCCTCCTCGTGGAAGGTAGGACTGGGCATTACTTCACTCACCCTGCTGGCGTTGGCCGCGTGGGTTGGGGGGCGGCTGTGCGGGCGCCGGGTGCGGGGGGCGCACTGAGATGCCGGTGAAGGCCCAGGTGGTCTCGGCATCGGTCACGCGCCGCGAGTGGTTGGCGTTGGCCCTCATCCTGGCCGTGGCCGGGCTGCTGCGCATGGGCTGGCCGGGCCTGACCGAGTTCAAGCAGGACGAGGCCCACCTCTATGGCCTGGCGCTCGACGTGGCCGAGTTCCGGGTCTTTCACTTGCGCGGTATTAGCTACTCGGTTGGGCTGCCGCACTCGCCGGTGAGTGTGTATTTGTTGGCCGTACCGCTGCTGCTGTGGAAGAGCCCGCTGGCCGCGACGCTCTTCATGGGCGCCCTCAACACGGCGTCCGTGGGTGTCGCCTATTTCACCGCCCGCCGCTATTGGGGCCGGACCGCCGCGCTGGCGGGCGCGCTGCTCTATGCCACCGCGCCCTGGGCGGTGATGTTCTCTCGCAAGCTGTGGACCAATAATCTGCTGCCGCTGTTCGTGGCCGGCTATGTGTTGGCGGGGCTGTTGGCCTTTGTCGAGGGGCGCCGTGGTTGGCTGATCGCGCACCTGGCGCTGTTGGCGTTGGCGGTCCAGCTGCACCTGTCGGCGGCGGCACTGGTGGTCGTGACGGCCGGCCTCTTGCTGGTGCACTGGCGGCGCTTCGGGGTGCGCGCCATGCTGACCGGGGCAGCGGTGATGGTGTTGGCGGCGGCACCCTATCTGTTCTATCTGCTCATCCGGCTGGGCGACTGGTGGCCCTTTCTTTCCTCCGCTCGCTCGGGTTCGCTCCAGGTGACGCCCGAGGCGCTCACCCTCGCGGCGCTTATCGTCCAGGGCACCTACCTGCACAGCCTCGCCGGGCCGGACGCCTTCCGCACGTTGTTGGCCACGTTGCCCAACCTGAACCCCATCCTGTGGCTGGGCGGTCTGCTGGTGGTCCTGGGTCTGGTCCTGGCGCTTTTGAGTTGGGTTGACACACGCCGTGGCCGGCTGGGGACATGGCTGCCGCTTGGCGAGAGGCCGGGCGGGGCCGCCCATGGGGCCGCCTGGATCGTGGCGCTGTTGGTGGCCGTGCCCGTCCTATTCTTCGTGCCGCACGCGACGCCGGTCTATCATTGGTATCTGATCATCCTCTTCCCCAGCGCCTTTCTAATGGCCGGTTTCGCCTTTGCGGTGCTGCTGCGCTTCGTCCCGCTGGGCTGGCCGCGCATCGCCGCGTGGGCGCTGCCCCTGATGATTGCAGGCAGCCAGGCCTGGCTGCTGGCCGGTACCCTGCGCTTTGTGGCCACGATCCACACGCCCAACGCCTTTGGCACGCCCTTGTCCACCTGGCTGCAGTCAGCTCAGTCTGCCCGCGGCCTCGGCAGCGAGGTGATCGTCGTCGCCGAGGGCACCGACCCCGCCGTTGACCAGGCGCCGGCAGTCTTCGACGTGCTGCTGCGGCATACCCCGCACCGCTTCGTGGATGGCCGCACCACTGCCGTCTTCCCGGTCGGCGACGCGGCGGTACTGCTCTGGCCGGCGGTGCAGGCCTACGACTGGCCGGTGGAGGCGCTGTACCAAGAGTGGGGCGGTGGGCGGTGGGCGGCGCGTGTACCCCTCCGCCTCGGTGAGGGTGAAGCCCTGATTGCCGTAGGCGCCGGCGCGCAGCCGGACGTGCCCAACCCACGCGAGGCCTCGGCCCTGTTGGCGAACGGGGTGGAGCTTTTGGGCGCGACTGAGGCGGGCGGGGGCTGGGAGCTATGGTGGCGGGCGCCCGGCCCAGACACCGGCGAGCACTTCCATTTCTTTGCCCATTTGTTGGATGAGGGCGGTGACCGTCTGGCCCAGATGGACGCGCCGACCTATGCGCCCGACGCCTGGCGCTCGGGCGACCTGGTGGTGAGCTACTTCGCGCTGCCGGCCGGAGGCGCACAAGTGCGCGCGGGGATGTATGCCTTCCCCTCGTTGGCGCCGGTGGCCGTGCTGGATGGAGCCGGCAATCCGGCGGGCGAGTGGTTGGTGTTTGAACGGTAAGGAAGTTTGGTCAGCGGATCGCTGCGCAGACGGATTCAACGGATGGAAGCGATGAAACAGATTGTGATAACGGGCTGCTCCACGGGCTTTGGACGCGCCACCGCTTTGTTTATGGCTCGGCAAGGCTGGCGTGTGTTTGCGACGGTGCGCAAGGAGGTCGATGCGCACGGCCTGATGGCCGAGGCGGGTACGCCTGAGAACCTGCAGCCAGTGGTGGTCGACATCGTGCGAGCGGCTGATATTGAGACGCTGCGCAGCGCGGTGGCGGCCCGCGGCGGTGGCCTGGAGGCGCTGGTCAACAATGCCGGCACGGGTTACCCCGGCCCGCTCGAGCTGATCCCGCTGGAGGATGTGCGCAAGCAGTTGGAGCTGAATACGACCGCGCAGTTGGCCGTGACCCAGGCGCTGCTGCCCATGCTGCGGGCGGCGCGCGGCACGCTGATCAACGTCAGCAGCGTCGGCGGGCGGGTGGCCTTTCCCATGAACGGCGCGTATCACATGAGTAAATGGGCCTTGGAGGCCATGAGCGACACGCTGCGGCTGGAGCTGGCGCCGTTTGGGGTACGGGTCGTGATCATCGAGCCCGGCTACAGCCCCACGGCCATCTGGGACTCGAGCCTCAAGCGGGAGGCCGCCGCTGGTGAGCCGCCGCGCGATTGGGGCGACTACGCGCCGCTGGCGGCCACCGTGGAGCGGGCCGCGCGGGCGGGGGCGGCCGGGGGCTTCCCGCCGGAAGACTTCGCCAAATTGGTG
The DNA here is from genome assembly GCA_964449185.1 of uncultured Anaerolineales bacterium. Lineage (GTDB taxonomy): Bacteria > Chloroflexota > Anaerolineae > Anaerolineales > UBA6663 > CAYUYN01. The sequence continues at coordinate 8,407 of CAYUYN010000138.1, forward strand.
GTAAAGATCGTCAACAGCCGCCGGCCGCGTACGCGCTACACGATTGGGCGAGAGGTGCCCGCTATTTTGCTGCTGCGCCGGCTGGGGGACCGGGTGTGGGACTGGGGCGTGCGGCGGGCACTCCGGTGGTAAGAAAGGCGGGGTGGTGGGGTCGAGCTTCGCTCGCGCTCAACCTGCCGCTTCCTTATTTGAGACCCAAGATACTCCTCGCAATCACCATCCGCTGGATCTCGCTGGTCCCTTCGCCAATGGTCATCAGCCGCGCATCGCGATAGATGCGCTCCACCGGGAACTCGGCGGAGTAGCCATAGCCGCCGTGGACCTGGATGGCGTTGCGCGTGACGCGCTCGGCCATCTCCGTGGCGAAGAGCTTGGCCTGGGCTGCCTCCTTGGTGTACGGGCGGCCGTTCTGCTTGAGCAGGGCGGCGCGGTGCACCATCAGGCGCGCGGCCGCAATCTCGGTGTCGGCGTCGGCCAGCATGAACTGGATGGCCTGGTGCCGCGCGATGGGCACGCCGAAAGTCTCACGCTCTTTGGCGTAGCGCACGGCCTCTTCGTAGGCGGCCTGGGCCAGGCCGACTGAGAGGGCGCCAATGCCAATGCGTCCGCCGTCGAGCACGGCCAGGGTCTGCGCCAGGCCCTTGCCCTCCACGCCCACCAGGTTCTCGCGCGGCACCCGCACCTCTTCATACGTCACCGCGTGGGTCGGCGAGCCGCGCAGGCCCATCTTCTTCTCGGCCGGGCCGATGGTCAGGCCCGGGGTGTCGGTGGGCACGAGGATCAGGCTCAGCCCCTTGGGGCTGGTGCGGCACAGGGTGACGATGACGCCCGCGATGGAGGCGTTGGTCGTCCACATCTTCTGGCCGTCAATGATCCACGAGTCGCCTTCGAGCACGGCCGCGGTGCGCACCCCGCCGGCCAGGTCGCTGCCGGCGCCCG
>CAYUYN010000139.1:0-3808 GCA_964449185.1 uncultured Anaerolineales bacterium
AGGTCGCGCTGGCGTTTGGGGGCGGGGGGCATCCCGCGGCGGCCGGCGCCGAGATCACGGGCACCATGGACGAGGTCGAGGCCATCGTGCTGACGGCCACGCGCGCCGCCTTGGCTGCCCATAAGCAGGCGCGGGCAGTGGCGCTTGCCCCTACCGCCGCCGAGCCGCGGGCCTGAGCAGTCGGCAGGACACAGCCGTGACCGGCCCGCGTGGACTGCTGCTACTCGACAAGCCGTCGGGCCCCACCTCGCACGACATGGTCTACGCGCTGCGCCGCGGTGCCCACGAGAAGCGCGTGGGCCATGCCGGCACCCTGGACCCCCTGGCCACCGGCCTGCTGGTGCTGTGCCTGGGCACCGCCACCCGGCTTAGCGAGTACCTGGCCGGCAAGGACAAGCGCTACACGGCGCGCGTCCGGCTGGGACAAACCACCACCACCTACGACGCGCAGGGCGAAATTACCGCCGAGTCCTCGGCGCTGCCCGAGCGCGCCGCGGTGGAAGCCGCCCTGGCGCCCTTCCGCGGACCGCAGCAGCAAGTGCCGCCCCAGTATTCGGCCATCAAGCGCGGCGGCCAAAAAGCCTACGACGTGGCCCGGCGCGGCGGGCACCTGGAGCTGGAGCCGCGCCCGGTGGAGTTCTACGAGCTGCGGTTGTCGGACTGGGCGCCGCCCGAGTTGACGTTGGAAGTGCACTGCTCGGCCGGCACCTACATCCGCTCGCTGGCCCATGACCTGGGGCAGGCGCTGGGGTGCGGCGCGCACCTGGCCGGCCTGCGGCGCACGGCTTCTGGCAATTTTCGGGTGGAAGAGGCCGTGTCCCTGGATGAGCTCAACGCCGCCTTTGCGCGCGGCGAGTGGCAGCAGTACCTGCGTCCGCCCGATGCGGCCCTGGTCGACTGGCCGGCGCTCCACCTCTCGGCCGAAGCCGCCCAGCAGGTGCTGCGCGGGCAAGCGGTAGGCGCCAGCGCGCCGGCCGGAGAAATCGCCAGCGCGCTGGCGCGAGCGTATAATCCGGCCGGGGAATTTATCGCCATCCTGCGGGGCGACCCGGCCGCCGGGGTCTGGCGCCCACACAAAGTCTTCAACGAAGGATAAGCCCACCGCGATGCAGCACGTCACCGCACTGGAAGCCCTGCAGCTCGACCGGCCGGCGCACGTCACCATCGGCGCCTTCGACGGCCTCCACCGGGGCCACCAGGCCCTTATCGGCGCGCTCGTCGCCGAGGCCCACGCGGCCGGCCAGGCGGCCGTGGTGGTGACCTTCTTTCCGCACCCGTCCGTTGTCCTGCGCGGCCGGCGGCCTTCGTTCTACATCTCCACGCCTGAAGAAAAAGTCGAATACCTGTCTCAGCTCGGCGTGGAGGCGGTGGTCACCCACCCGTTCAGCCGCGAGGTGGCCAACGTGCCCGCGGCCGATTTTGTGGCTGGCCTGGTGCGGTACGCGCGCCTGCGGCGCCTGTGGGCGGGCGCGGACTTTGCGCTGGGTCACAACCGCGAGGGGGATGTGAACTACTTGCGCGCGGCGGGTGAAGCCCATGGCTTTGACGTGCGCGTGATGGAGCCGGTGCTCATCGACGGCGAAGTAATTTCCAGTACCCGTATCCGCCAGACTTTGCGCGATGGCGCCGTGGACCAGGCTGCCCGCTACCTGGGCCGGCCGTTCCGGCTGGCGGGTGAGGTGGTGCAGGGCGCCCAGCGGGGCCGGCAGCTTGGCATCCCGACGGCCAACATCTCAGTTTGGGAAGAGCACGCCGTGCCGGCCATCGGCGTCTACGCGGTCCGCGCGCGGCACGCTGCCGGTGTAAGCCAGGCCGTGGTCAACATCGGCTTTCGGCCCACCTTCGAGGGCGGCGAGACGCGGCCCGTCATCGAGGCCCACCTGCTCGACTTCACGGGCGACCTCTACACAAGCACCCTTGGCCTGGACTTCGTTGCCCGCCTGCGCCCCGAGATGAAGTTTCCCGGCATCGACGCCCTGGTGGCGCAGATCCACCGCGACATCGCCTCGGCGCGTGTGATCCTCTCTGAGTGACGGTTATGACAGACACCCCCCGCCAGGTCTATCTCCTCAGCTCCAAACAGCTCAGCCCCGAAACCATCGCGGTGGCCTTCGCCAAGACCTCGCGCAGCCCCGAGTCTTTCCGCGACATCGCCGCCGAGCTGAGCGACGAGAAGTCGGCCCAGTTCCACGAGAAGTGGGTGGTGGGCTACGGCCATGCGTCCGTCGCCGAGCACGCCGTGCTGCACATCGCCGTCGAGAACGTCTCGCGGCTGGCTATCGAGTGCCTGGAGTCCAACCGCCTGGCTTCGTATACCGAGAAGTCCACGCGCTACCAGCTCTGGTCGCCCGAGAGCTTTTATACCCCGCCGGCCATCGCCGCCAGCCGCCACGCCGCGCTGTATCACGCCATCTGCACGCGGTTGTTTGAGGCGTATCTGCAATCCCTGGAGCCGGTGCGCCGCGTGATGCAGGCCAAGTACCCGCGCAAGGACAACGAAACCGAGGCGCGCTGGGACGGCCGCATCCGGTCGAAGTACGTGGACAACTGCCGCTTCCTGCTGCCGGCGGCCGCGCTGGCCAATGTCGGCCTTACGGCCAACGCCCGCGTGCTGGAGAGCAGCCTGCGCAAGATGTTGTCGCACCCGCTCGAAGAGGTGCGCGCCGTGGGCGCCGAAATCAAGCAGGTGGCCCAGGGCGAGGTGCCGACGCTGGTCAAATATGCCGAGGCCGTCGATTACCAGGTGGGGACGGCCGCGGCCCTGGAGCGCGCTGCCGCCCGCGTGCCGTCGGCGCCCACGTCCGGCGCGCCGGTGCGCCTGGTGGACTTTGACGCCCAGGCCGAAGCCCGCTTTCTGGCAGCCTGTCTCTACCGCTATGGCGGCGGCTCGCTAGCGGAATGCGAAGCCGCCGTGGCCGCGCTGCCGGCCGCCGAGCGCGCGGCCCTGGCCGAAGAGGCCCTGGGCCGGCTGGGCAAATACGACGTGCCCCTGCGCGAACTGGAGCACGTCTTCTACACCCTGGAGGCTGTCATGGACCAGGGCGGCTACTTTGAGCTCAAGCGTCACCGCATGATGACCCAGAGCCCGCAGCGCCTCACCGCCGCGCTCGGCTTTGCCGTGCCGCGCGCCTTTGAAGAAGCCGGCCTGCGCGCCGAGTACAACGCCGTCATGCGGGCCGCCGCCGCCGCTTATCGCACCCTGGCCGATGAGTTCCCCGAAGAGGCCAGCTACGTCGTCCCCAACGGCTTCAACCGCCGCGTGCTGATGACCCTCAACCTGCGTGAGGCCTTCCACCTCTGCGAGCTGCGCGGCGCCGCCAACGCCCACTTCTCCGTGCGCCGCACCGCCGGCCAAATCTACGCCGCCCTCGCCGCCGTCCATCCCCTCCTCACCCGTTACATGCGCTGCCGGGACAACCCCCGCTGGGAAGACATTGAGGGCGAGTATTTTGTGGCGGTAGGGTAAGAACGACGACAGACGACAGACGACCGGTTTTCGGAGTCCGAAATCTCTGATTTCGGCCGGCGGCGGCCTTATCGCCGCCGGAACCCCCGATACGAAATGAATGCGCGCTTGCATCAATCGGCACGTTAGCCCTGTAGTGGCGGCTTCATCGCCGCCGGTCTCCCTTCCCGCCGCCCCGTCACTTCTCCGAACCCTCCCCAGGCCCTGGTTTTACCTTCGGGTCCAACACCGCCTCGTGTCTTTGCAAAATCACGATCCCCAAGCTTTTGAACCACCCCACTATTGTCACCTGGCTCAGTCCCAGCCGCTTTGCCACCGCCTTTTGAGAACCCAGCCGGTTAT
>CAYUYN010000139.1:3908-9335 GCA_964449185.1 uncultured Anaerolineales bacterium
CACCGCGTCATGGCGCGCCATGCGCATAGCCACTAGAATCACACAATTGTGGTGCACCACTCGCACGGACACAAACGAGGCTATGCGCACCCGCCCGAGCGGCGTGACCGGAATCAAAAGACCGGCCTGGTTTCTTCAACCAGGCCGGTCTCTCAATCGATCAAACGCTTATCATCAGCTGCCCAGAGTCGTCCGTATCCGCCTTGCCAGCGCGCGAGCCCGCTCCACCGCGGTGCCCACGTAAGCGCGGGCGTCCATCAGCACGCGCAGGCGGGCGGGCTGCAGATACCGCAGCATCTCCGGGTCGCCGGCGATCGAGCCGCCCAATGGATTTGGCCGCCCGGCCTTCACCGCCGTCCACGCTTTCAGGCTGTGCTCGCGCAGGCGCTCGTGGATCTTCTGCCGGTCGGCGCCGGCGCGCACCAGGGCCATCAGCACCCGCTCGGTGGCCGCAAACGGCCCGTAGCGTTCCAGGTTGGCGGCGATGGCGGCCTCGTCGACCACCAAGCCGCTGACGATGCGCGTGGCGGCCAGCAGGGCCTCTTCACTGGCCAGAAATGCCTCCGGCAGGATCGCGCGTCGGTTGGCCGAGTCGTCCAGGGTGCGCTCCAACAGGGACTCGGCGGCGTTGCTCCAGGCCACCGCCGGCAGCCCGGCCACAAACCGGCACAGCGAGCAAATCTTTTCCGCGTTCACCGGGTTGCGCTTGAAGGGCATGGCGCTCGATCCGACCTGCTTGGCCCCAAACGGCTCGGCCAGCTCGCCCATGCCCTGCGACTGCAGGATGCGCAGGTCAAAGGCAAACTTGTGCAGCGAACCGGCCAGGGCGGCCAGCGCGCTCAGGAGCACGTAGTCCTGGATGCGTGGGTAGGTCTGCGTGGCGATGGCGTAGGCCGGCAGGTCGAGCACGGCCAGGAAATTGGCCTCCAGCTCGGCCGGCGTGGTTGGCAAGCCCGCCAGCAGCTCGGTGTACGAGGCAGCCGTGCCCACCGCGCCCTTAAGGCCCTTGCCGCGCAGGTCGCCCAGCAGCCGGTCAATGGCGCCCAGGTGCTCCAACAGGTCTTGCCCATACCCCGCCAGGCGATAGCCCAGGGTGGTGGGCTCCGCGGGCTGTAGGTGGGTGTAAGCCATGCCGGCCAGCGCGCTGTGCGCGTCGATCTGGGCCGCCAAGGCTGACAACAAGGCGGCCAGGCGCTCACGCAGCAGCCGCAGGGCCTCACGTTGGCGCAGCACGTCGGCGTTGTCGGTGATGTCGGCGCTGGTGGCGCCAAAGTGGATGATGCCGCCGCCCACTGGACACTGCTCGGCAAAGGCCCGCACCTCGGCCATCACGTCGTGGCCGATTTCGCGCTCGATCTCCAGCGCTCGGGCCGTGTTGGGCTGGCCCGCGTGAGCGCGCAGGTCGGCCACCTGCGCCTCGCCCACCACCCCGGCCTTGGCCTGCGCTTCGGCCAACGCCACCCACACCCGGCGCCACAGGCCGCGCCGGTGGCCGTCGGACCACACGGTCCGCATCTCATCCGAGCCGTAGCGCGAGGCGAACGGCGAATCCAGTGTGCTCGGTTCGGTCTCGGTCATGGCGGCCTATTTCGCGGGGCGATAGCCCATGCGGCGCACGTCGCTCTCGCGCTTGCGCCATTCCGTCCGCACCTTGACGTGCACGTCCAGGTAGACCTTGCCCTCCAGCAGGCGCTCGATCTCGGCGCGCGCGCTGGAGCCGATGCGTTTGAGCATGGCGCCGCCCTTGCCAATGACGATGCCCTTGTGCGAGTCGCGCTCGACGTAGAGCGTGGCGGCAATGTAGGTATTGGTCTCGTCGCGCTCGGTGAACTCGTCGATCTCCACCGCAATGCCGTGCGGCACTTCCTCTTCCAGCGCGTTCAGCGCCGCCTCGCGGATAAACTCGGCCGCCAGGTCGCGCACGTGGGTCTGGGTGATCTCGTCTTCGGGGTACAGCGCCGGGCTTTCGGGCAGGGCCTGCACCAGCGCCGCCAACAGTTCGTCGAGGTTATCCCCGCGCGTGGCCGACACCAAAACCCACTCGGCCTCGGACGCCAGGGCCCGGTAGGCCTCGGTATGCGGGATCACGTCCTCCGGCGCCAGATGGTCGGCTTTGTTCATGGCCACCACGACCGGGCCGGCGTCCGAGCGCTGGCGGATGAGCTGCGCCAGCCGCTCGTCGCCCGGGCCGGGCGGCACGCCGACGTCCACAATGAACAGCACGGCGTCGGCCTCGTTGAGCGCGCGCGTGGCCACGTCGACCATGTACACGCCCAACGGGTTGCGCGGTTCGTGCATCCCCGGCGTGTCGACGAAGATGATCTGAGCGTCCGGGCGCGAGAGGATGCCGAGCTGCGTACGGCGGGTAGTCTGCGGCTTGGCCGAAACAATCGCGATTTTCTGGCCCAGGAAGTGGTTCATCAACGTGGACTTGCCCACGTTCGGCCGGCCCACCACGGCCATAAAGCCCGCGCGGAAGGGCGCCGCGGCGGCCGTCTCGGGCGCGGCTTCATCCGAGGCGGCCGCACCGGTTGTCGGCTCATTGGCAGGCGGGAGGGGCGCGTCGCTCATGGTTTATTCCAATACCACCAGGGGGTTGAAGTTCGTGTCACGGTCGTAGTGGTCTTCGTTCTCGGCCCGCTTGAGGAAGTTCACCACCACGTAGGTCAGGGGCGTCGCCAGGGCCTCGTAGGCCGACTTGAACAGCCACTGGGTGATGATCAACTGCCCCAGGCTACCGGCCGGGAGTGTACCGGTGAAGGCCAGGGTGATGAAGATGGCCGAGTCGGCCAGTTGGCCGACCACGGTGGAGCCGATGGTGCGCGCCCACAGATGCCGGCCCTGAGTGGCCAGCTTTAGCTTGGCCAGCACAAACGAGTTCAGGAACTCGCCGAACAGGTACGCCAGAAACGAGGCCAGCAGCAGGCGCGGGGTAAAGCCCAGGATGGCCTGGTAGGCCCGCTGCGCCGCCTCGGCCGAGTCGTAGACGCCGGCGTTCCAGAAGGGCGCGGGCGGCAGCAAACCGGCCAGCCAGATCGCCACCACCGCCAGCAGGTTGCAGGCGAAGCCGATCCAGATCACCTGGCGCGCTCGGGCGTAGCCGTATACTTCGGTGAGCACATCCCCAAAGATATACGACACCGGGAAGACAATCACCGCGGCCGGCAGGAAAAGCGCCAGCCCCTGGCCGATGGGCAAGGTGCCAAAAGACGCCAGTTTGACGGCGATGATGTTGGAGACCAGCAGGGCGGTGACGAAGATGGCCGTGACGAAAGAGAAGTATTTATAGGCGCGCATAGGAGAGGGGTTAGTGGTCACTCATTGTGGTCTGTGACTGCCGGCTGCCGCTGCCTTGGGCTTACTGCCGAGCGGGTTTGCGGTGCGTGGCGACGACGGTGATGCTGATGCCGCCGCGCACTTTGAATGCGCCGGTCACTTCAATCGAGTGCGGGTCGAGCGCCGCCACCAGGTCGTCCAGGATGGTGTTGACGACGTGCTCGTGGAACACGCCCTCCTGCCGGTAGGACCACAGGTAGAGCTTGAGCGACTTGGATTCAACAATGCGCTGGTCGGGGATGTAGTGAATGGTGATGGTGGCAAAGTCGGGCTGGCCGGTGGCCGGGCAGACGCAGGTGAACTCGTCGCACACCAGGGTCACGGTGTAGCGCCGGTCGGGGTTGCGGTTGGGAAAGGTCTCGAGCTTCTTGCTCGGCTGGGCGTCGCGGCCCAGCAGGGTCAGCCCGGCCAGGTCTTGAGGGTCGGTTGGCATACGTCTCTCTGGCCGTCGGGCAACCCGGCGTTCACGGTCTAAGGCTCCAGCTCAATCCGCGGCCGCAGCAGGCTGGCCGGGATGCGGTCGGGCAGGCCCTTCACGGTGCGCACCTTCTCCCACATCCGGCAGAACGAGCACTCGCCCGGCGCGCTGGTGGGCTGGCCGCACTTGTCGCAGGCGTGCAGCTCCACCTGATTGGCCTGCACCGCAAAGATGCCGTTTTCCTTGGCCTGGAGGAAGCTGAGATAGAACTGCAGCTTGGCGCCCGGCCGCTTTTCTTCCATCGTGTTCAGCAGCTCTTTGTGCTGCAGGGTCGTCGAGCCCACGGCGTGCGGGCATTCGTCGTACACGTACTCGATGCCGCGCACGATGGCGTAGGCCGCCATTTCGCGCTCATACACCCGGCACAGCGGCTTCGCCTTGCGCGCCAGGCCCGCGGCCGTGGCCGGCAGCACCGGCGCCTGGCGCACCAGGTAGCCGCCCGCCCAGTTGAGCGTGTTGGCCATCAGCACGGCCACTTCGTCATCCAGGTTGTGGCCGGTCACCAGCACGTTGTAGCCGCCGTCGTAGGCCACGCGGTTCATCACGTAGCGCTTGCTGAGCCCGCACACCGAGCACGGCTTGCCGTGCCCGCGGTTGCTGATGACGGCCAGCTCGGGGATGGTGGCGCCGTAGGTCTCCTCCACGTTCACCACGTGCAGGGTCAGCCCGCGCTCGGCCGCGAACTTCGCCGAGAACTCATGCGACTGGTCGGAGTAGCCAAAGCCCCCGTCAATGCCCAGGCCGATGTACAGGCCGTCGGCCTTGTAGCCCAGCCGCACCAGGATGTCCCACAATCCGAGCGAGTCCTTGCCGCCGGAGACGGCCACCAGGATCTTGTCGTCCACGGTGAACATCGCGTACTTCTCGATGAACCGCTGCACCTGTTCGGGCAGCCAGGCCAAGTAGTGCTCGGCGCACAGCGCCAGCTTGTGCTGGCGCATGTTAATCACCGCTTTTTCGTCACACTTCCGGCACTTCATGGCCCACCTCCCGACACGACCGCCACCAACTTAATCTTCATGCCCTCCCGAATCACCGTGTCGTCGGTTATCAGTTTGCCGTCGTGCACGGCCAGCACCGTCTCCGGCTGCAGGCCGATCTTCTTTACCGCATCCCGGACCGTCATGCCGGCCGGCATTTCGTGTTGTTTGTTGCGATAGGTAAACGTAACGGTCGCGCTCATGCGGTGATTCTACCAGATAAAGACTACGCCGGACGATAGACACCATGCGTCTGTAGGAGCGGGCTGCCTGCACCGGCTCACTCGTCTGCAGCGGCGAGCCGTTGCGGACGGGTGCCCGCGATAACCCTCTGGGCGGCAGGGTGCAGTCCGTGCGACCCGCTCCCACGCGGGGCTACGACGGATCGCGGGCTGCGCAGCGAACCCATTCTCACGCGGGGAGCACGAGCGGATCGCGGGCTGCGCAGCGAACCCATTCTCACGCGGGGAGCACGAGCGGATCGTGGGCTGCGCAGCGAACCCGCTCCCACGCGGGGCGAAGAGGCGGGTTCGGTCGCTGCGTCTTTTAGGCCAAGCGGGTCGCGCCTGGAAGGCGCTCTACAATTCAAGGAGGTCGTCGAGCTGATCGAACGTCAGCCGCCAGTCCCGCCTC
>CAYUYN010000140.1:0-3622 GCA_964449185.1 uncultured Anaerolineales bacterium
GCGGCGGTGAAGAGCGCGGCGGCCACATCGTAGCGGGCGCCAAAGGGCAGCGCGGCGCCGAGGGGCCGGGCCAGCAGCCCCAACCGCGCGCGCGAGAGGAACAGCCCGCAGCGCGCCGGCGCCAGGAAGAAGCGCAGCACATCGCGCAGGCGCACCTCTTCTTCTTCAGCCTCGGCTCCCCGAGCGCCGGCCGGCGTCAGAGGCAAATCCACTGTCGGCCACGCCAGCTCGCGGCCGTCCAGGCAGGCGGCCTTGTCCAAAAGGATCGCGGCGGTGCGGTCGGCCAGCGCCCGGTAAAACGGATGCACGCCCGGCTCGCGCGCTACCGCCAGGCACGCCACGGGCGCCCACGTCAGCAGCTCGGCGCAGGCATCGGCACGGGCCTCGTCCGGCCCCCGCTCGCCCAGGTACTCCCAAAAGCCCAGGCACAAACCCAAATGATCGGGCGCGCCGACGGCGCGCAGCTCGGGCGGCTGGTAGCCGTGCGCCGCATAGCGGGCGGCTTGGCGCTGCGCGGCGGGGCCGTTTAGCTCGCCGGTCGGGTCACTGAAGGCCGTGCCATAGGGGTAGACATTCAGCAGCAGCAGGCTGGCATAGGCCGCGGCCAGGGCTGGAGGCTCCGCGGCGGGCAGGCCAAGCTCGTCCGCGGCGCGGGCGAGGGTGGCGGCGTTGGGCTCGTGGAGCCAGAGGAGGGGGAGGAGGGACATGGGAGGCCGACTATCTCCTAAATGCACTCTCCGCCGGGCGGAAGGGCCTTAGCAGCCAATGCGGGCGGCGCCACTGGCCTTGGGCGGGGCGGGCGAGGGCCAGCCAACGCTGATAGACGGCGTGAGCCTTGCCGGTGTCGACGTACACGTCGCCGTAGCGGTCGCTGGGTTGGGCGGGGGTCAGCGTCACCTTTTGGTGCCAGCAGTGCATGCCGCTGACGGGGTCGGGCTGGACCGGGAAGGTGAGGTTCTGGTGCACCCCAGCATCGGACCACCAGATGCGGCTGGTGTCTGGGTCGGAGGAGGCGTAGGGCTGCACGCCGTGCACCTGGCGCAGGCTCCACTCGCCTTCGCCTTCGCGCAGGTCCACCAGGGCGCTGGCAATGCGGCTGGCGCCATCGCCTTCGGCCAGGCGCCAGCGGCCCAGGTGGTGCGAGCAAGCGATCACGCCCGGTCGGATGCCCTCGGTGACCCACACCTTGTCGATAAAGTAGCCGATCTCGGTCGCGACGCGCACCAAGTCGCCGCTCTGGACGCCTAGCTGGGCGGCGTCGGCGGTGTGCACCCAGGTGGGGTTGGCGTGCGAGATTTCCATCAGCCACTTGGCGTTGGCGCTGCGGGTGTGGATGAGCGTGGGCAAACGGTAGGTGGAGATGAGCACAAACTCGCCCGCGGCGCGGTTGATCTGGCCCGTGTGGACGTGGCTGGGCCAGTATTCGGGCAGCGCCCACTCGGGCCAGCCATACTCGGCCAAGGTGGGCGAGTACAGCTCCAGCTTGCGCGAGGGCGTGGGGAAACCAAACTTGGGCTCGCCATCGATCATGACGCCAATCAGCCGGCCCCGGTCCGGGTCGGTGATGGGCGCGGGGGTGGGCACGATGTTGGGGGAGGGCGCGGACGCGGCCTGGGTGTAGAGGCGCCCGCTGGCCAGGTCCACGCTTGCTTCGGCCAGCTCGGCCGGGGTCAGGCGGCGGTCATACTCGGCCAGCGCGCCGCTGCGGATCTCGAAGGCCCCGTACTTGCGCATGTAGGCCAGAGGCGTGAGTCCTTCGCGCGCGGCGGCGGCGGGCAGGCCCGGCACGGTGTTCTCGAACATCCAGCCGTAATACTCGTCCACGGTGATGCGCTCGCCCAGCCGGTAGGGCGACTCGAAATACTCACGGATGCCCAGCGCGCCGTCCGGGTCGATCTCCCAGCTCAGATCGATCCAGAACTCGCTTTCTTCCCACACCTGGCCGGGGTTGGCCTCGTGCGTGCGGCTGACGGCGCGGCCCTGGCGCTCCAGCGCCACGCGCAGCACCGGCTGGCGAAAGGCCAGCCACTGGCCGGCGTGGGTCTCCTGGCTCATCAGGTCGTGGCGCTCCGAGCCGTGGCCCATGGGCAGCACGTAGTCGGCCCACCAGGCGCTCTCGTTCCAGGTGGGGGTGAGGGCCACGTGCAGGCCGATCTTGCTCTCGTCGCGCAGGGCTTCGAGCCAGCTAAAGCCGTCGGGGTTGGTCCAGAGCGGGTTGTAGACGCGGGTGAAGTAGACGTCCAGCTTGCCGCGCCCTTCTTTGAGGAAGTGCGGCAGCAGGAAGCTCATCTCGAAGTGCGCCAGGGGATACTCCTCCGGCCAGGTCAGCTCGTTCCAGCGCCGCACGTGCGGCGCCAGCTTGTGCGGGCGCGGCACCCACTTGTCCCAGGCATTGGCGGAGGTGCCGCCCTCCACGCCGATGCTGCCGGTGAGCACGTTAAGGAACCACAAACAGCGCGCTACCTGCCAGCCGCCCAGGTTGCCGGCACCGGCGCTGCGCCAGTTGTGGGTGGCCAGCTTGCCGCCGCAGTTGGCCACGTCTTCGGCAATGCCGCGCAGGATGGAGGCGTCCACACCCGCCTCGGCGGCGGCGAAGTCGAAGGTATAGCGGGCGTAGTGGTCTTTGAGAGCGGACTCGAACGACTCGAACGTGGTGCGGTGTGCGTGGTCCGTCGGCGCCGCATCCGAACTGGTTGTATTTCCTTCATTTCCTTCATTTCCTTTATTTCCCTGCTCTGGCCACTCTTCCCAGTTCACCCATCTTCTGACAAACTCCCGGTCGTAGCGGCCGGTGGACAGGAGGTGGTTGGCGATGGCCAGGAGGATGGCGGCTTCGGAGCCGGGCCAGGGCGCGATCCAGGTGTCGGCCATGGAGGCGGTGTTGGAGAGGCGCGTGTCCCACACAATCAGCCTGGCGCCGGCGAGCTTGCCTTCCATGATGCGCTGGGCGTGGGGGTTGAAGTAGTGGCCGGTCTCGAGGTGGCTGCTGATGAGCAGGATGACATTGGCCTTGGCGTGGTCGGGACTGGGCCGGTCGAAGCCCATCCAGAAGGCATAGCCCGCCCGCGCGCCCGACGAGCAGATGTTGGTGTGCGAGTTGTGGCCGTCCACCCCCCAGGCCGGCAGCACCCACTCCATGAAACCGTCGTGTCCGGGCCGGCCCACGTGGTACATGACCTCGTTGTGGCGCTCTTCCTGAAAGGCGCGGCGGATGCGCCCACCGATGTCGCGCAGGGCCTCTTCCCAGGTGACGCGCACCCACTGGCCCTCGCCGCGCCGGCCGGCGCGCTTGAGCGGGTACAGGATGCGGTCGGGGTCATTGATCTGGTTGATGGTGGCCGGGCCCTTGGCGCAGGTGCGGCCGCGGCTGCCCGGGTGCGCGGGGTTGCCCTCGAACTTGCGCACCTGCCCGGTTTCCTTATCGATCCAGGCCAGCAGCCCGCAGGCCGACTCGCAGTTGAAGCAAACGGTCGGCACCAGGCGGTACTCGCGCGGCACCTTCTTGGGCCACTGCTTGGGGTCGTACTCCACCCAATCGTCCCAGCGCTCGGGCGGGGGGAACTGCTGGAGGCGCTCGCCGGCGCTGGTTTGTTGGGGAGGGAGGCGGGTGATGGGGGGCATG
>CAYUYN010000140.1:3722-7796 GCA_964449185.1 uncultured Anaerolineales bacterium
AAAATAATGAGCAAAGGCAGCACGAGGCCGCCCAACACGCTGGCCCAAAACCAACGCGCATAGCGGCCGTGGGTCATCAGGCGCGCGGCCAGGTGGGCGACGATGCCGGCGTGCGGGGTCGTGAACTCGCTGGCGGTCAGCAGGAGGTTGGCGGCCAGGCTCACGCCGAAGACCAAGGCCAGGAGGGTACGGGCCTCGGGCGATATGGCAAAGAGGCCGCCGGTGAGGGCGGCCAGGATGAGCAGGGCCGCCGCGCCGGCCATGACGGCCTGCACCAGCAGGTGCCACGGCAGCAGGGTGGACTGCCACAAGTCGCGGCCCTCGGCCTGCGCGAAGAGGAAGGCGGTATAGACGGCCGCCAGCGCGGCCAGCACCAGGCCCGGCCAGAGCAGCCCGGCGGCGAGGGCCGGGTAGCCCAGGTGGTAGGCGAGGAAGTACAGGCCGACCACCCCCGAAAAGCCGATGAGGACAAAGGCCCCGCGCGCCAGCCAGGAGCGCCACTGGGGGCGAATGAGGATGGTCCAGAAACGCTCGGGCCGGTCCAGGTCCCAGACCAGGAGGGCCGTGGTGAGCGCGGTGAAGACCAGCGCCAGCAGGGGCACCAGGCCGGTGAAGAAGAGCAGGGGCGGCAGCACGCCCAGCGCCAGGCCGGCCGCGGCCAGCAGGAAGGCGCCGGCCCCGATGGCCTTGGTGACGAGGTAGGCCGGCACCTGCCAGTGCCAGGGCACCCGATGGGGGGTGGTATAAGTCTCGCGCGGCGCGACGGCCGAGCGCAGCAGCGCGCCGGCCATGGTGCCGTCTTCGATGTGGATGGGGCCGCGCCAATCGCCGGGACCGTGTTCGGGCCAGGTGGACCACAACAGCCCGCCATCCTGGCGCGCCGCGGTGGGGACGATGGCGCTCTCTTCGGCGTCAATGTAGAAGAGCTTGGGCTTGGTGCCCTGCTCGGGCTTGCGCACGCGCACCGGCTGCGTGGCCAGGGCGCGGGCGATCTCGGAGAACGGGTCGTCCAGGTCGCCGGCCAGGATGGCGTGCTCGGGGCAGACGACGACACAGGCCGGCTCCAGGCCCACCTCGGTGCGGTGCGCGCAGAAGTGGCACTTGGCCGCGGTGTGGGTGTCGGGGTCAATGTAGATGGCGTCGTAGGGGCAGGCCTGCATGCAGGCCTTGCAGCCGATGCAGGTTTCGGGGTTGAACTCCACAATGCCGTCGGCGCGCTGATACATGGCCGTGGTGGGGCAGATGTAGACGCAGGGCGGGTTGGCGCAGTGGTTGCAGCGCGTCACCTGGAAGAAGCGGCGGGTGTCGGGGAAGGCGCCCTTCTCCACGTACTTCACCCAGGTGCGGTTAACGCCGACCGGCACCTCGTTCTCCGACTTGCAGGCGGTGGAGCAGGCGTGACAGCCGATGCACTTGCGGTTGTCAATGACAAAGCCGAAGTTCATAGGCTGGATAACATAGCTTAGATTCGGCGGGAGGCCAAACGCGGGTAACGCCCGACGACCGCTGCGCGCGACGGACTTTCACCACAAAGACACGAAGGGCCACGAGGCAAGATCCGCTGCGCGCGACCGCTTTGCGCGACAGACATTTTCATCTGATGGCGCGAGCGAAGCGCGAGACGACAGAGCCTTGTCTGTGAAGTGGTGTCCCCAAACTGACGGACACGTGGGGCGGGATGCCAGTCCAGTACGAATTCCCTACCCTTTTCTTACCGGCAGCAGCGTCAAACGGAGAAGGAAGTCGCCTATAATGAATGTGCCCCACCGTACACCTTTACAACAAGCCTCTCGTTCATCCATCACACAACAGAACTTTCATCGGCCCAGGAGACTCCACCCCCATGCCGGCGAAATCCCTCAATCTCCTCCGAAACCTGCTTACACTGGCCGTTGGCGTTATGCTGGCGCTGGCCAGCCTGCCGTTCGTCCGAACGGCCGAGGCCGTCTCGACCAGCATCGTCGTCAGCGAGGTCTACGGCGGCGGCGGCAACACCGGCTCGACGTACAGGAACGACTTTATTGAGCTCTACAATCTCTCGGGCAGCCCGGTCAATTTGACCGGCTGGTCGGTGCAGTACGCTTCGGCCACCGGCACCACCTGGCAGGTCACACCCATTTCAGGGACCCTGGCCGCGAGCACAAAGTACCTGATCCAGGAAGCCCAGGGCACCGGCGGCACCACCAATCTGCCCACGCCCGACGCCATCGGCACCATCGCGATGAGCGCCACCGCCGGCAAGGTCGCCCTGGTCAATACGACCACGGCGCTGACCGGCGGCTGCCCCACCGGTGGGTCCATCATCGACTTCGTGGGCTACGGCGCCAGCGCCAACTGCTACGAAGGCACGGGACCGACGGGCGCCACCAGCAACACCACGGCGGCCATTCGCGCCGGCGGCGGGGCCACCGACACCGACGATAACAGCGCCGACTTCAGCATCGGCGCCCCCGACCCGCACGGCAGCGCCGACACAGCGCCCAAGGTGAGCGCCAGCGTGCCGGTGAGCGGCACCTTTGGCATCGCGTTCAGCGCCAACGTGACCATCGTCTTTAGCGAGGCGGTCGACGTCACCGGCGCCTGGTTTACGCTGAGCTGTGCCGACAGCGGCGCGCATACGGCGGCCGTCAGCGGCGGGCCGACGAGCTATACGCTCGACCCGGATGTGGACTTCACCGCCACGGAGCTGTGCACGGTGACGGTCGCCAGCGCTCTGGTCACCGACCAGGACGCGGATGACCCGCCGGACAACATGGCGGCCGACCACGTCTTCAGTTTCACCACCCTCGACCCCATCGTGTGCGGCGCCGCGGCCACCCTTATCCACGCCGTGCAGGGGAGCGGCACGGCCAGCCCCCTGGATGGCGCAAGTGGCGTTGAGATCGAGGGCATCGTCATCGGCGATTATCAGAACACCACCAGCGAGTTTGGCGGCTTCTACTTGCAGGAAGAGGACGGGGAGGTCGATGCCAATCTGCTGACGTCCGAAGGCGTCTACGTCTTCGACAACGACTTTGGCGTCAACGTCCAGCTCGGCGACCGGGTGCGCGTCAAGGGCACCGTGGACGAGAGCTTTAGCCAGACCGAGCTGAACACGATTACCAGCGTGGCGGTGTGCGCCAGCGGCGAGGCGGTGACCGCGACCGACATCAGCCTGCCGGTGGACGACATCGACGACCTGGAAGCCTATGAAGGCATGCGGGTGACGTTCCCGCAGGCGTTGACCGTCACCGAAACCTTTACCCTGGGCCGCTACGGCGAGGTGTCGCTGTCGGTGAATGGGCGGCTGTACACGCCGACTAATGTGGTCGCGCCGGGCCAGCCGGCCATCGACCGGCAGGACCTGAACGACCGCAGCCGCATCCTGCTGGATGACGGCAACGATCTGCAGAACATCGACCCCACGCTCTACCCCTCCGGCGGGCTGAGCGCCAGCAACACCCTGCGCGAAGGCGACACCGTGGACGACCTGACCGGCGTGCTGGACTACCGCTTTAGCGACTACCGGCTCCAGCCGGCGGGGACGATCACCTTTACGGCCAGCAATCCGCGCCCGGCGGCGCCCACGGACGTGGGCGGCGAGCTGCGCGTGGCCGCCATCAACGTGCTCAACTACTTCAACGGCAACGGCCTGGGCGGCGGCTTCCCCACCGCGCGCGGGGCCGACACGCTGGCTGAGTTCAACCGCCAGCGGCCCAAGGTCATCAGCGCCATCCTCGGGCTGGACGCCGATGTGGTCGGCCTGATGGAAATTGAGAACGATGCCCCTGGCAACAGCGCCATCGCGGACCTGGTGGCCGGGCTCAACGCCGCCAGCGCGCCGAACACCTATGACTTCATCGACACCGGCATTGTGGGCACCGATGCGATCCGCGTGGCGCTGATCTACAAGCCCGCCAACGCCACCCCGGTGGGCGTCTATGAGCTGCTGACCAGCGCCGATGACCCGCTCTTCATCGACACGCTCAACCGGCCGTCCCTGGCGCAGACGTTTGACGCGGGTGGCGGCCGGCTGACCGTGGTGGTCAACCATCTCAAGTCCAAGGGCTCCGACTGCAACGCCGTGGGCGACCC
>CAYUYN010000140.1:7896-9330 GCA_964449185.1 uncultured Anaerolineales bacterium
CGCCAGCCTGGCGGCCCAGGTGACAGGCGCCGCGGAATGGCACATCAACGCCGACGAGCCGACCGTGCTCGACTACAACGTCGAGTTCAAGACCGCCAACCACATCAACAACCTCTATGCGTCCGATGCCTACCGCGCCTCCGACCACGACCCGCTGCTGGTGGGCTTGAACCTGAACGATGCGCCCACGGTGTCGGCGAATGGCCCCTACACGTTGACCGAAGGCGCCAACGTGAACGTGAGCGCCACCGGCAGCGGCCCGAACAGCGACCCGCTGACCTATGCCTGGGACCTGGACAACAACGGCACGTACGAGACCGCCGGGCAGAACGCCGGCTTCTCGGCGCTGACGCTAGACGGCCCGACGACCGCGACGATCGGCGTGCAGGCCGGCGACGGCGGCCTGACGGCCACCGCCCAGACCACGGTGACCGTGCTCAACGCAGCGCCGGCGGTGGGCGTGCCGGCCATCGTGCCCGAGCCTTCGCTGCGGCTCTTCAGCGTCACGGCCAGCAGCGTCTTCACCGATGTGGCCGCCGATGCGCCCTTTAGCTGCACGGTGGACTATGGGGATGGCACGGGGGTCGTCAACGGCACCATCAGCACCAATACCTGCCTGGCGCCGAGCCACGCGTACACCCTGACCGGCAGCTATGGGGTGACGGTGACCGTGACCGACAAGGACGGCGGGGAGAACGGCAATGCGGCCACGCATGTGGTCGCCGCGGGAACGACGTTCTACTTCCCGGTGATCATCCTGGGGCCGGCCAGCAGCAGCGCGACGGCGGCGGACAGCACTGCGCCGGTGGAGGCGGCCCGGCTGCCGGCCCGGCGCGTGGCGGAGGTGTGGAAGAGCCGGGCGTCGAGGAAAGTATGAAGGATGAGGGATGAAAGGCTGCGGTGCAAAGCTTACTCGGGGGAGGGGGTGCGGGTTCAGCGGAGGGGGCAAGAACGGCTGAAGTCGCTACCACGAGGGCAAAGGTCTCGCAGCAGCGAGGTCGGTCGCTCCCCCAGGTGCGGCCGGCGCGGCGCAGGCCGCGAGCAGCAAGGCGCGCGGGCGAAGAATGGGGGGAATTGTGTGATAGGCTGGAAATGCGCTGATAGGGATTAGAGCGCAACCTGGCGCGGGCGGGCTGCTGTTCGTCATCGCCTATGCGGGCGGCCGCGACAGCGCGCCCATGTTCGTGCCGGCCAACATCGTCACCATGGTCGGGCTGATCCTGTTTACGGCCAACCTCACCGACCGCTGGGAGATGTGGTCCTATGCCTGCACCCTGATCCTGGTGGGTGTCGGCCTCGGCCTGATTTTGCATGGCGCGCGCGCCGGCCAGCCCGAGCTGCGCCGGCGAGGCGTGCATCTTGCAGGCGGCCGAGGTCTGCCCGCGCGGCGAGCTGGGCGCGCTGCTGCGCCGCGAAGGCCTGTACTCGTCGCTC
>CAYUYN010000141.1:0-9320 GCA_964449185.1 uncultured Anaerolineales bacterium
GGCGCAGGCCACGCCCCGGCGCCCGCAGCCGGCCCTGGCGCACGCAACCCGTCGCTTCACGATCATAGGCGGGCAGGATGACGGCGAGGTCTGAAAGTCCGCACAAATAACCGCTAAACCTTCCGTGTTACAATCGCGCCTATGTTCGAATCCGACCTGGCCCTCATTGCCCAAAAAATCACCGCTGTCCTCACCGAGTTGGCTGTGCCTGACCCGGGCGAGATCCGTTGGCAGCCGGTGCCGTTTGCGGGCGAGTGGGGCCTGGGCACGAATGTGGCTTTTCAGGCCGCGGCCGGCGAGGCGCGCAGCGGCAAAAAGGTGGCGGTCCCCGAGCGGGCGCAGGAGTTGGCCGGGCTGCTGGCCGAGCGCGTCACCCTGCCGCCCGGTTTCGCCCGCCTCGTGGCCGACAAGGCGTACGTCAACGTCTACTTCGATACGTCCACCTATGCCGCCCGGGTGATTGGCGCCGCCATCGATGAAGGTGAGTCCTTCGGCCGCGGCGCGCCCAAGACCGAGCGCTTGATGGTGGAGTATGCCCAGCCCAACACCCACCATTCCTTCCACATCGGCCACGCGCGCAATGCCCTGCTGGGCGAGGCCCTGGCCCGCATTACTGCCTTTGCCGGCTTCGACACGGTCCGCGCATCTTACCCCGGCGACCTGGGCCTGAGCGTCATCACCACGCTGTGGGCTTACCAGAAGTTCTACCAGGGGCAGGAGCCGGACGGCCTGCACGAGCGCGGCCAGTGGCTGCTCAAAATCTACGCCGAGGCCACCGCCCTGCTGACCGAGAAGCCCGGCGAGATGCCGGAAGAGAAAGCCCAACGCGAGGCCTACGATGCCGAGCGGCGCGAGCTCTACCGCCGCTACGATGCCGGCGACCCCGCCGCGCGCGCGCTGTGGCAGGTCACGCGCCAGTGGAGCCTGGATGAGCTGCACGCCATCCTGGACATGCTCGACATCCACATCGACGTCTTTTTCTTCGAGAGCGAAGTGGATGAGCCCAGCAAGACCATCGTAGATGAGCTCATCGCGCGCGGCATTGCCGAGGACCTGCGGCCCGGCGGGCCGGTGGTGGTGAAGATCGATGAGAAGCTGGGGCTGACGAAGGAAAAATACCGCACGGCGGTGATCCTGCGCAGCGACGGCACCACGCTGTATGCCACCAAAGACCTGATGCTGGCCAAGGTCAAGTTCGAGAACTACCACATCGACCGCTCGATCTACGTGGTGGACTTCCGCCAAAGCCTGCACTTTCAGCAAGTGTTCAAGATCCTGGAGCTGTGGGGCTTTCCGCAGGCGGCGCGCTGCCACCACCTGTCCTACGGCTACGTCACCCTGCCCGGCGGCGCCATGTCGTCGCGCAAGGGCCACGTGGTGCTGTTCAAAGACGTGGCCGACGAGGCCTACCGGCGGGTGCAGGCCATCATCGCCGAGCGCAACCCCGACCTCAACCCGGCGCAGCGCGACGAGGTGGCGCAGAAGGTGGGGCTGGGCGCCATCGCCTACACCCTGCTGGAAGTGGACAACGTGCGCGACATCGTGTTCGATTGGGACACTGCCCTGAGCTTTGACGGCAAGTCGGCGCCCTATCTGCAGAACGCCTACGTCCGCGCCAACAGCATCCTCAAAAAGTCTTCCGGCGTGCCGGCCGAGGCGTCCTTTGATTACCCGCTGGCCGCCCAGGAAGTGGAGCTGATCGACCTGATCTCGCGCTTCCCGGGCACGGTGCAGCAGGCCGCGCAGGACTACAAGCCCCTGCACGTCGCCAACTACGTCTACGAGCTGGCCCGCACCTTCCACGGCTTCTATCACTCGGTGCCCGTTCTGCAGGCCGAGAGCGAAGGCATGCGCCAGGCCCGCCTGCGCCTTGTTGCCGCCGCCCGCCAGACCCTGGCGAACGCGCTCAGGCTGTTAGTGATCCAGGCACCGGATGTGATGTAGGCTGACAATGACTCTTATGAACTTCCTCCACATCGCCGACTACGCTCCCGAAGAACTCCAGTACCTGCTCGACCTGGCCGTGCGCCTCAAGCAGGAATGGCGCGCCGGCGGCAACCAGCCCGTGCTCCGGGGCCAGATCCTGGGCATGGTGTTTCAGAAGCCTTCCCTGCGCACGCGTGTCTCGTTCGACGTGGCCATGCGCCACCTGGGCGGGGATGCACTGTACCTCTCGCCCAACGAGATTGGCCTGGGCGGGCGCGAGTCCGTGGCGGATGTGGCCCGCGTGCTGTCCGGCTATGTGCAGGCCATCATGGCGCGCACGTTCCAGCACGCCCACATCCTGGAGCTGGCCAAGTGGTCGAGCGTGCCGGTCATCAACGGCCTCTCCGACTACAACCATCCCTGCCAGGCCCTGGCCGATGCCCTGACCATCTACGAGAGCTTGGGGCGCCTCAAGGGTCTCAGCGTGACCTTTATCGGCGACGGCAACAATGTGGCGCTGTCACTCATGCACATTTGCGCCAAGCTGGGCGCCAACTTCACCCTGGCCGCGCCCGAGGGCTACGACCTGCCCGCCGGCGGCATCCAACTGGCCTGGCGCTTCGCCGAGGCCTCGGGCGCCAACCTGCGCTTCCTGCGCGACCCGCACGAGGCCGTGCGCGGCGCCAACGTCATCTACACCGACACCTGGACCAGCATGGGCCAGGAAGCCGAGACCGAGAAGAGGCGGCAGGTCTTCCCGCCCTACCAGGTTAACGCCCAACTGGTCTTCGAGGCCGCCCCGGGCGCCATCATCATGCACTGCCTGCCCGCCCACCGCGGCGAAGAGCTCACCCACGATGTGATGGACGGGCCCCAGTCGGTGGTGTTCCCGCAGGCCGAGAATCGGCTCCACGCGCAGAAGGCCATCCTGGTGCACCTGCTGGTGAACAAGGGCGAACTGCCGCGGCCGCCGGCGCGGCGCGCGGCCGGCCAGAAGGCGGCGGCCAAGAAGGCCGCGAGCAAGAAATCCGCCAAGAAGGGCGCGGCCAAGCGGCCCGCCGCCCGCCGGCGATCATAAGCCCGTCCCGGCCAACCCTTAGCCCGCCAGCGCTGGACAGCTCCTGGGGGTGCTGGCAGCGGGCATGGCCCGCTGCCAGCACCCCCATTCGCATTCGGGATTTTCCATTCACAACGGGGAATGATGGGGCCGGTGCAACGGGCTCCGCCCGTTGCACCGGCCCCATCTCCCAAAGTGTGATACGTTTTAGCGTGACCGCGCAGAGACGCGGGCGGCGGAAGAGTCCACGAAAGACGGTGACTTAATGAATGCCCAGAGCTACATCGAGCTCGAAGACCAGTACGGCGCGCACAACTATCATCCATTGGATGTGGTCATTGAGCGCGGCGAGGGCGTGTGGGTGTGGGATGTCGAGGGGCACAAGTACCTGGACTGCCTCTCGGCCTATTCGGCCCTCAACCAGGGCCACCGCCACCCCAAGATCGTGGCCGCGCTGGTGGCGCAGGCCCAGCGCGTCACGCTGACCTCGCGCGCCTTTCGCAACGACCAGCTTGGCCCGTTCTACAAAGAATTGAGCGAGCTCTCGGGCTATGAGATGGCGCTGCCCATGAATTCCGGCGCCGAGGCCGTGGAGACCGCACTCAAGCTGGCGCGCAAATGGGGCTACGTCAAGAAGGGCATCCCCGTCGACCAGGCCGAGATCATCACGATGCAGGGCAACTTCCACGGCCGCACCATCACCATCATTTCGTTCTCCACCGAGCCGGCCTACAAGGCCAACTTCGGCCCCTACACGCCGGGCTTTGTCACCGTGCCCTACGGCGACGCCGAGGCCATTGCGCGCGCCATGACGCCCAACACCGCCGCCGTGCTCATCGAGCCCCTCCAGGGCGAGGCCGGGGTCATTATCCCGCCGGCGGGCTACCTCAGCCGCGTGGCCGCGCTGTGCCGCATCAACCGCGTGCTGCTGCTGGCCGACGAGATCCAGACCGGGCTGGGCCGCACGGGGCGGATGTTTGCCTGCCAGCACGAAGGCGTGCGGCCCGACGTGACCATCCTCGGCAAGGCCCTCGGCGGCGGCGTGCTGCCCGTCTCGGCCGTGCTGGCCGACCGCGAGCTGTTGGGCCTATTCCAGCCGGGCGAGCATGGCTCGACCTTTGGCGGCAACCCGCTGGCCGCGGCCGTGGGCCGCGCGGCCCTGCGCGTGCTGGTGGAAGAAAAGCTGGTGGAGAACTCGGCGGTGCTGGGCGAGTATTTTCAGGAGCGCCTGGCCGAAATCCCCAGCCCGCACGTGAAGGCAGTGCGCGGCCGGGGCCTCTTGATCGGGGTCGAGCTCAAGCCGCGGGCGGGCGGGGCGCGCCGGTTCTGCGAGGCCCTGCGGCAGAAGGGCATCCTGGCCAAGGAGACCCACGAGCACGTCATCCGCTTCGCCCCACCCCTCGTCATCGACCGCCCCACGATCGACTGGGCCTTGGGGCCGATCACGGACGTGTTGAATATGGCGTGAGACAAAAAAGCCCCGGCCATTTTCGGCCGGGGCTTTTCAATTATCGGAAAGTGGCTCTAACGATCGGCGGGCAAGTCCAGCCGATAGCCCTGCCCGCGCAGCGTCTTCAGGTAGCGCGGCTTGCGCGGGTTAGGCTCGATCACGCTGCGCAGCCAGCTCATATGCACGTCCAGCGTGCGCGTGTCGCCGGTGTAGTCCGTCTCCCACACGGTCTTGATAATGGCCTTGCGCGACAGCAGTTGGCCCGGCGCGCGCAGGAACATCTCGAGCAGCTTGGCCTGCTTGGGGGTCACGCGCTCCTCGCGCCCGCCGCAGGCGATGCGCCGCTGCGCCAGGTTGAGCTTGATCGGCCCCACTTGCAGGGAGGCGCTGTCGTCGCCCGGCAGCAGGCGGGCCACGCCGTTGAGCAGCTTGCGCGGCGTAAAGGGCGACACCAACGTCGCCGAGGCGCCGCAGTTGGCGTCGGGCACGCTCTTCTTGTCGACGATGAGCAGGATGGGCGTGCCGTTAAGACTGGCGCACATTTGCCGGCAGATGCGCGCGCCGCTGGTCTTGAGCGAAGCCGCATTGAGCACGACGATGTCGGGGGCGAAATGCTGCGAGCGTTTGAGGGCCGCCTGGGCGGTGCGCTCGACCGTTAAAGTGTAACCCCGTTTCTCCAACGCCGGCGCATAGGCCGGCGCGTTCGCGCGTTCACTTTCCAACAACAGAACTTTGGCGTTTGCCATAAGATCGCAGCCCCCAAAAGATCGGGCAGCCCGGGATGAACGTCCTGCACTTCATCCGACTGCCCGTTAGGGTGGGTCGGATTATAGCCAGAGTCTTAAGATTCGGCAAGAGACAGCGGTACTATTTCATTCAGGGTGGGACGCAGGGGTAACACGGTTGAATCGTCCAACGCCGGATCAGCCCTCCTGACCTGTCGAGCGAACACAGGCAGACAGCGCCAGCCGCGTGTCATTGATTTCATAAGTGCATGGAACTCTCACTCATTGTACATTAACAGCCGCCGCTGTCTATACCGAACTTCATGTATTTTTGATTGCTTTGACATCTCGGCTTTCCTGGTTACAATCCCGGCGCGATGTCAGAGGCCCGTGTGGATTATGCCGTGGTGGGCGGCCTGCGTGAAGACTACTTCATCACACCCGCGGGTGAAGTACATTTACGGAAAATCGGGGGCAATGCCATATACGCGGCGGTGGGCGCACGCCTCTGGGCCAAAGGGGTGGGACTGCTCTCGCGCGTGGGGGAAAACTATCCGGTCGAGTGGCTCGACGTGATTGCGGCGCGCGGCATTGATACGCGCGGCGTCACGGTGGTGCGTGGCCCGCTGGATACGCGCACCTTTTACGCTTACCTCACCCGCGAGGAGCGCGACGACACCCAGCCCGAGCGGCACTTTGCGCGGGTGGGCCAGCCGGTGCCCGCGGCCCTGGCCGGCTATGCCACCTCCACCGAAGGCCAGGCCGACCCCGAGCACTACAGCCCGCTGGCCGTCCGGCCCGCAGAGGTGCCGCCGCACTACCTGGGGGCGCGCGGTTTCCACCTGGCGCCCTATGACTTCGCGCTGCACCGCAAGCTGCCCCCGCTGCTGCGCGATCAGCACGTGCATTATGTGACGTGTGATCCATCGATCCGCTATATGCGGCCCGAGTTCGAAACCCAAGTGCGCGCCATCGTCGCCAACGTAGACGCCTTCTTGCCATCGGAGATGGAAACCCGCGGCTTCTTCCCCGAGCCCGTCAGCGACCTGTGGGAGGCGGCCGAAGCCTTTGGCGCCATGGGCGCGCCCTGCGTGGTGCTCAAGCTGGGGGCGCGCGGCCAATATGTCTACGATACCGCCGGCCGGCGCAGGTGGCACGTACCCGCCTACCCGGTGGAGGTGGTGGACGTGACCGGCGCCGGCGACTCATACTGCGGCGGGTTTCTGGCCGGCCTGGGCCAAACCGACGACCCGCTGGAGGCGGCCCTGCGCGGCAGCGTGGCGGCGTCCTTTGTGGTGGAAGGCATTGGGGCGCTGTACGCCCTGGACCATGGGCCGGCGCCGGCGCCGGCCCGGCTGGAGGCCCTGCGCGCGGCCGTGCGCCGGGTGTAGCAACCGCTTCTGGGCCGCACCAAATTGTATTCCGTATTGCGTTCCATATTGATAGTCTGTCGTCCAGGCTCCAGCTTCTAGCCTCTAGCTTCCGTCGTCCGTCGTCTTTGATTGGGGCAACCGCCTTTGACCAACCCCCTCATCCAACGTGTGCTCGACCTGGCCTGCCAGATCCAGCAGATCCCGGCGCCGACGTTCGATGAAGGCGCTCGGGCCGCGTTTGTGGCCGAGCAGTTCACGGCGCATGGCCTGTGCGATGTGGAAGTAGACGAGTTGGGCAACGTGTTTGGCCGCCGGCCGGGCCGCGCCACCGAGGCGCGGCCGGTGCTGGTGAGCGCCCACACCGACACGGTCTTTCCCGCCAGCCAGCCCCTGACCTTGCAGCGCACGCCCGACCGCATCACCGGCGCCGGCATCGGCGACAACTCGCTGGGCGTGGCGGGGCTGCTGGGACTGCTGTGGAGCCTCGGTGACGAAAAGCTGCCCGGCGACCTGCACCTGGCGGCCAACGTGTGCGAAGAGGGGCTGGGCGACCTGCGCGGCATGCGGCGGGTCGTTGAACGCCTGGGCCACCGGGTGCGGGCCACCGTGGTGCTGGAGGGCATGGCGCTGGGCCACATTTACCACGGCGCCATCGGCGTGCGGCGCTACCGCCTCACCGCGCGCACCGAGGGCGGCCATAGCTGGCTCCATTTTGGCCGGCCCTCAGCCATCCACACCCTCGTGCGGCTGGCGGCGCAGATCACCGAGCTCAGCCTGCCGGCCAACCCCAAGACCACCTTCAACATCGGCAATATCAGCGGCGGCACCACCGTCAACACCATCGCGCGCGAGGCCTCGCTGGACCTGGACCTGCGCTCCGAGACGCCGGCCGTGCTGGCGGCCCTGGCCGCCCGGGTGGAGGCGCTGGCCGCCAGCTACCACAGCGCGGAGACGCAGGTGGAGACGCGCATCATCGGCGACCGCCCGGCCGGCAGCCTGGCGCGTGAGCACCCGCTGGTGCAGTTGGCGGCGCACACGCTCGAGGGCCTGGGCGTCGGCTACAGCTTTGAGACCGGCTCCACTGACGCGAATGTGCCCCTCAGCCGCGGGCTGGCGTGCGTATGCCTGGGCCTCACCCGCGGCGGCAACTCGCACCGGCCCGATGAATACATCGAGACGCGCGATCTGGACAAGGGGCTCGAATCGATTGTGCGCGTCGTGCGCGGCGCGTTTGAGCTGTAAGTTCAAGACTTCAGGAGAAAAGCATGCCCGTTAGCCTGGGAAACGTTAAAGCCGCCGCGGGGCGCATCAAGTATGGCACCTATCACCTGCTGAACCACCCGGTCGGCGGCGCGGATGAGCTGCCGGTCATCATCGCCCAGGGCGACCCATCCGGGCCGGTGTTCTGGATCACGGCCGGCATCCACGGCCCGGAGCACGCCGGCATCCAGGTCATTCATCAGCTGATCACCCGCGAGCTGGTCAAGGCGCTGCATGGAACGCTCGTCGCCATCCCGGCGCTTAACCCGGCCGGGGTACGCACCAACCAGCGCCAGGCCTACTACCTGGACGAAGACCCCAACCGCCAGTTCCCAGACGGCAAGCCGGCGGGCGAGCCCGACCCGGACGATACGCCGCCCTCGGCCCTGGAGCAGGCGTATGCGCGGCTGTTGGAGGAGATCAAGGCCACGGCCGGACTGATGGTGGACCTGCACAACTACTCGATCAACTCGGTGTCATTTGTGTTTCGCGACCGGGTGCTCTACCGCAATGATGGCAAGGCCGATCAGAACAAGAAGGCCAGGGCCAAGGCCGAGCGATTGGACGCGCGCCTGTCGGAGATGTGCGCGGCTTACGGGCACGCGGTGATCGGGGAGATGCCGGTCAAGAAATACATCTCGGCCCGGCTGCACCGCTCCACCACCTCGGCGGTGGTCAACCTGGCCCGCATCCCGGCGCTGACCATGGAGCTGAGCACCGGCCCGGTGCCCGACCCGGCCGTGGTGCGCGCCTCAGCAGCGGGCCTGCGCAATATCATGCGCTGGGCCGGCATGCTGCCGGGCGAGCGCGAGTCCATCACCGGCATCAAGGTCGTGGACCCGGGCTTCCCCTGCCGCCGCCACTCTGCGCCGCGGGTGAGCGTACCGTGCGTGGCCCACCACCTGTGCGAGGCGGGCGCCCTGATCCGCAAGGGGCTGCCCCTGGCCGAGGTGCGTGACATTTGGGGCCGGCCGACCGGCGAGAAAGTGCTGACCAGCGCCTTTGACGGCTGGGTCATCGGCCGGCATCACGGCGTGGTCCATTACCCCGGCGCATCGCTGTATAGCCTGGCCATCCGCGACGAGCTGCCCAGCGTGCAGCCGTATCCGAAAGACTATTGGAAATGAAAACGTAGGGAAGGAGAACGCCGTGGCTGTCCCCAAACGCAGCGAGATCAAGCCCGGCCTAACGGTGCAGATCGTCGAGAAGCACAACCAGCGCAGCGGCAAGCTGACCGAAGGCGTGGTCGCCGACCTCCTCACCAGCAGCGCCACGCATCCGCACGGCATCAAGGTGCGTTTGACCGACGGGAAGGTGGGGCGGGTGCAGGTGATAGTGGTGGGTAGGACGCAGGGCTAAGCCGACCCCGCACATTGCACCAAAACGCAAACCTGCCAGGTTTTGAAAACCTGGCAGGTTTTTGAGTTAGTCCTTCTTTTCCCGCTCCCGCTTCTTAGCCAGCAGCGCCGACGAGGTGTTGCCCGGCGCCCGCGGGGCAGCAGATGGCCGCGGCGGGGCGGCGGGTGCGC
>CAYUYN010000142.1:0-9299 GCA_964449185.1 uncultured Anaerolineales bacterium
CGTGCTGCAAAGCAGCCCGCCGCAAGGCAGCCCGCCCCGCGCGACCGTGCCGGCAGCGGCCGACGGCTGGGATCACCTGGCCGCGGCGGTCGCCGGCCTCGCGCACTGACGGCGATGAAGGACAAGTATGTCTGAGACGGAACGGGTACTCATTATTGGTGTCGACAGCGCCACGTTTGATCTTATCGAACCGTGGGTGGCCGCTGGGCATCTGCCTAACCTGGCGAAGCTGATGGCCGAGGGCGCGTGGGGACCATTGGCCTCCACCCTGCAGCCCGCCACGGCGCCGGCCTGGGTCACATTTATGACTGGGGTGAACCAGGGGCGGCATGGCCTCTACGATTTTGTGCGGCGCCGGCCCGACAGCTACGCGGTGGAGGTCACCAACGCCACCCATGTGGGAGCCCCGACCTTCTTTGACTTGCTCAGCCAGGCCGGCCGGCGTGTTATCAGCGTCAACGTGCCCTATACCAGCCCGCCGCGCCCCATCAACGGCATCGCCGTCGGTGGTCCCTTCGCGCCCGCGATGACGCCTGAGCTGGTGCATCCGGCCACGTTCTATCCCAAATTGCGCGAGTTGGTGCCCGACTACTTCATGCTGCCGGAATACAAGGCGCAGGCTGCCGATCCGCTGAGCGACCTCGCGGCGGCGCTGCTCAAGGAGGTGGAGCAGCGCGAGAAGCTGAGTCTGCATCTTTTGCGCACCGAGCCGTGGGACCTCTTCATGGTGGTGTTCATGGCCACCGACGAGGCCCACCACACCTTTTGGTCGGCCATGGAGGCCGCGGACGGCGACCCCCTGGCGCGCCATCGCCACGTCATCTTTCAGGTGTACCAGCGTGTGGATCAGGCCATTGGGGCGCTGATCGCTGAAGCCCGCGCCGAGGGGCGGCCCGAGCCAACCGTCATCGTGGTTTCGGATCATGGCGCTGGTCCGTTCCGCGCCATGATCAATCTCAACCATTGGCTGGCGGGCGCCGGCTTCTTTGCCTTTCGGGCCGACGCCGCCAGCCCGGTGCTGCGCCAGTCGTCCAACCTGCTGCGCCGCGCCGCCCATGGCTATCGTCGCCATGTGCCCTCGCGTCTGCGCGCCATGATTCGCGCGCGGCTCGGCGCGCGGCGCTTTGACCAAGTGAAGGGAGATTTTCAAACGGCCCTCGTGACTGCCGCCGTGGATTGGAGCCGCACCCAGGCCTATGCGCTCGGGGTAGGGGGCAACCTCTACGTCAACCTGCGCGGCCGCGAGCCGCGGGGCATCGTAGCGCCTGGCGCCGAGTATGAACAGGTCTGCGCGGACGTCATCCGCCAGTTGAGCGAGCTGACCGACCCTGAAACCGGCCAGCGCGTGGTGAAGCGCGTGCACCGGCGCGAGGCGCTCTATCACGGCCCCTTTCTCGACCAGGCGCCGGACCTGATCGTGGAGTGGGCTGACTACGCCTATTGGGGCCGCGCCAGCTACGAGCGGCCCGCCGCGGCAAGAAGAAGGCAATTGTGGCGGTGATGCATTCCATCCTGGTGATGGCCTTCCACATGATCCAGCGCAAGGAACCGTATCGCGAACTGGGCGGTAACTACTTCGACCAACGCCGCCCTGAAATCACCGCCGACCGCCTGGTCAAACGACTGGTGAAGCTCGGCTACGAGGTCGCGCTCCAAAAACCCGCGCCTGCCGTGGCCGGGTAGGCTATTTTCAGAACAGACCGGGTGTGGGTATTTGAAGTGTTACCATAGGCCTTCCGCGCACCGACACGCCGATGATATTGGGACACTAGGGGCGGCCAGGGCAGCGTGCGCCTCCTATTTCTCTCGACGCAAGGGCTGGATAGTCCCTCGGGCCACGGCCGGTTCGGGCCGCTGGCGCGCGAGCTGGCGCGTCGCGGACACCAAGTGGAACTGGCGATGCTGCACCCGAATTGGGGCGCGCTAGGCCGGCGCTCGTTTGACTGGCACGGCGTCACCGTGACGTACGTGGCGCCCATGCACGTCCGCCGCGTGGGCAACACCAAGCGCTACTATGGCCCGGCGCAGCTCCTCGCCGTCACCGCGCGCGCGACCCTGGCCCTGGGGCGGCTGGCGCTCAGCCGCCCGGTGGATGTCATTCACCTGGCGAAGGCGCAGCCCATGAATGGCCTGGCCGGCTGGCTGGCCGCGCGCCTACGCGGGCTGCCGCTTTACCTTGATTGCGACGATTATGAAGCCGGCTCAAATCGCTTTGGAGCGCGCTGGCAGCAATCAGTTGTGCGCTGGTGGGAAGACCACCTGCCGCCGGCGGCGCGCGGCGTGACCGTCAACACCACCTTTCTGATGGAACGCTGCCAGCGCCTGGGAGTACCCGCCGCGCGCCTGCGGCTCGTGCCTAATGGCTTCGACGCCGAGCGCTTTCACCCGAGGCCGGCAGTGGAGCGCGCCGCCCTGCGCCAAACTTACGGGTGGGGCGACGAGCCGGTGGTGCTCTACCTGGGCAGCCTGTCCCTGAGCAACCATCCGATCGGCTTTCTGCTGGATGCGTTTGTGCAAGTGCGGCTGGCGCAGCCGGCAGCGCGGCTGTGGCTCGTCGGCGGCGGCGAGGACTATGAGTCGGTGGCTCAAGGCCTGCGGGCGCGCGGCCTGGAAAACTGCGTGCGCCTGGCGGGCCGCGTGGAACCATCGCAGACCCCTGGCATCTATGCGGCTAGCGATGTAACGGTGGACCCCGTGTCCGACGACGACACCGCCCGCGCGCGTAGTCCGCTGAAGATTGCCGAAAGCCTGGCGTGCGGGGTGCCCGTGGTGACCGGCGATGTGGGCGACCGCGCGGGTATGCTCGCCCATGCGCAAGCCGGCGTCTTAGTGAAGCCCGGCGACCCACACGCGCTGGCGACTGGCCTGCTGGCCGCGCTTTCCGCCAGCCAGCAGCCCGGCGAAAGAACCCAATTGATCAGCGACGACTACCGGTGGGACCATTTGGGGCGTCACTTTGAAACAGTCTATGACTCGCTCGCGCGCTAGAGGCGCCTGATGCGCGACCTTGAGGTATGGCTGGCGCCTGGCGGGCTTGGTCCGGAGCGCCTGAACCGGCTGCGCGGCGCGCTGCAAAGCTGGGGCACCATCCTGTTTGGCATGTTGGCGGCGCAAGCCCTCAGCGCGGTCAGCCAGATCATCGCGGCGCGGCGCGTGCTGCCCATCGACTACGGCCAATACCTCGCCTGTCTCAGCCTGTCCAGCCTGCTTGTCATCCTGCCGGCGTTTGGCATGGACAACTGGCTGCTCGCTCAGGGCGCCCATTCGCCGGAACGGGTGGCGGCGTTGTGGCGCAATGCGCTGCGAGTGCGCCTGCCCCTGCTGGCGTTGTGGCTGGCGGCGCTGGTGGCGCTGGGCCTGGTGCTGCCCCAGCAGACTTACCCGCTGCCGCTGTTGGTCCCTATGGCCTTCGACGTGGCTGCGGATAGTACCCTGCTCATCACACTTTCGGCGCTGCGGCTATTGGGGCGGCACGGACAGGTGGCGGCTATCCAGGTGGCGGCGGCCGGCCTGGTGTTCGCCGCGGCGCTGGTGCTGCCGATTGCGCCCGGCCGCATCCTCGTATTTGCGGTGGGCCAGATGGTGGCTGCGGTGGGGGCGGCGGCTGGGGCCGTGTGGCTGACGGCTCGCCGGCTGCGCGCGCCGGTGCCGCCATTGCCCGCCGGCGAGGTGCTCAGGCCCGCCCGCGCCTTTATGTTGAGCGACTTGGCCGCCGCCGTCTATGGCCGGTCCAGCCTGACGCTCTCTTCGCTCCTGGTGGGCGCCGGCGCCGCGGGCAGCTTGGGACCGGCGCTCAGTGTCACCGGCATGACCTTTCTGGTGCCGGCGGCGCTCTACTCGCTGGCGCTGCCAGCGCTCGCGCGGGCGTGGGGGGCGGCCAATCATGGCCGCTTCTGGCGCGTGGCCGCGCTGCAACTGCTCCTTCAATCCCTGGGCGGGCTGTGCCTCTCGGCGGCCATCTTTTTTCTAACGCAGCCCTTGGTGCATTTGATCTTCGGCGGCCGGTACGATGCCGCCATCCTGCTGCTGCGTGTGCTAAGCCCAATTCCGTTTCTCAAATCTGTCAACTTTGGGCTGGCGGCCTGCCTGACGGGCAGCCAGCATCAGGCGCGCCGAACGGGGATCCAGTATGTGGCGGCAGCTTGCAGCGCCCTGGCCGGCCTGGTTGCCATTTACAGTCTGGGCGTGCTGGGGGCGGCCGGCGTCGAGGTGCTGACTGAAACGGTGCTGACTGTAGGCTATGGCGTCGCGGCGTTGATGATCTGGCGTTCGACCAGCGCCAAGGCGGCGGCGACATGAGCCAGCGGCAGCGGGCTAGTGGACCTGGGCCGCGTGTGCTCATGGTCAATCTGCATTCGACCCGCAATGCTGGCGATGCGGCGCTGATGTTGGCCGCCATCGAGCAATTGCAAGGCAACCTGAGCGGCTGCTCGTTGACCTTGGCGATGAATGATCCCGCCGGCCACGAGACCGACGCTCGCGTGATTCCGTCCGTGCTGGCGCTCGTCAAGGAACTTCGGCCCGGCCGGCCGTCGCGCTGGCGTTGGTGGGCCATGCCGATACTGGCCTGGTTGCTGCTGGGCTGCCTCGCTTACCGCTGGTCTGGCAGGCTTCTTGCGGGCGGTCTGTCAGGTTCGGCCAGGGCGCTCCTCGCGGCCTATTGCCGGGCCGACCTGGTGGTGAGCTGCCCGGGAGGGTTCCTCTATTCGTCGGGGCGTTTGGGGCTGTCGCTCATCTTGAGTGTGTACACCATGGCGCTCGCCTGGATCGCCGGCAAGCCGCTCTACATTCTGCCGCAGTCAATCGGGCCGCTGGCGCGCGGCTGGGAGCGCGCGTTAGTGAGGTGGCTCCTGCGCCGGGCGCGCGTGGTCATGGTCCGCGACGCGATTTCGTTGGCGCAGGCGCCTGTCACGGCCGCGGAGCGGCAGCGCATTCGGCAACTGCCCGACATGGCCTGGACGTTTGGCGCCGCGCCGCGCGCTGAGGCTGAAAAGTGGCTGGCTGAACAGGGGGTTTGTGTGGACAGCAGCCGGCCCCTCCTGGGTATGACCGCGATTGACTGGCAGGCGCAAAAACCTGGCTTTCAAGGTCAGGCGCGGTACGAGCAGGCGCTCAGCGCGGCGGCGCGCCTGTTTGTTGAGCAGTATGGCGGCCAGGTCGTGTGCTTTGCCCAGGTGTGCGGCCCCACTTACGACCAGGACGACCGGGTGCCGGCCCGCCGCATCATCGCGCAGGCCGGCCTCCCGCCGCGCGACCTGTGTCTGGTGGACGGCTGGTCTTCGGCGGCCCAGTTGAAGAGCGCTTACGGGTTCATGGAGCTGTTCGTGGGAACGCGCATGCACTCGAACATTTTCGCCATCAGCAGCGGCGTGCCCGTAATCGCCATTGGCTACCAATTCAAGACGCTGGGCATGGCGCGGACGGTGGGACTGGGCGATTGGGTTTTGGACATCAACGCGGTCGATGCGGCCCTTCTCACTCAAAAGTTGGCCGCGCTGTGGCAGGCGCGGGGGCAGCTGCGCGGCGACATAGCGCGGCGCCTGCCTCGCGTGGAACAAGAAGTCCAACAGGCCGGGCAGTTGGTGGCGGTCGATTACGCGCAGTGGACTCAAAGGCCGCCTTGACGAGCCGCATCAAGGTCGGGCAAATCGTGGCCACGCTCGATTGGGATGGGCCAGGGGGTGGGATTACCCGCTTTGCCGCCGAACTTTGCCAACGGCTCGATCCCCAGGCGTTTGAGGTTGAATTGTATGCGCTCTGGCGGCTCGATCGGCCGGGTGAAGAGGCCACTGTGGCCCAGTTGCGGCGGGCCGGCCTCGCGGTCCACCGAGCGACCAGTTTTGACGGTTTACACCCCTATCGCGGTTTTTGGCGGGCGCTGGCCGCGCTGCGGCCGTTAGTGGCGCGCCAGCGCCCGGATATCCTGCACTCGCACCATGAGTTTGGAGATATGGCGGCGCTGGCGTTGGGCGGCCTGGCGCCCCCCTGGCGCGTCGTGCGCACGGTGCATAACCTGGAATGGCAGCGCCGGCCCTGGCGCCGGCGGCTGCTGACCAACGGCCTGTATCCCTTAGCCTTTGCCGCCGAAGCTGGGGTCAGCCAGGAAATTGTGGACCGGCTGAACCGCCGGCCGCTGGCGCGGCTGCTGGACCGGCGCGCGCACCGCCTGCACAATGCCATCAACCTGACGCGCTTTAAGGCGCGCCCAGACCACCCGGAGGCCATCCGAAGTGGCCTGGGCCTGGCGCCAGAGGCCTTTGTCATCGGCACGGTTGGCCGCCTGACGGAGCAAAAGGGGTATCACCATTTATTGAGCGCGATGGCGCTCGTGACGCGGCACCTGCCGCATGCCCGCCTGGTGCTGGTCGGGGTGGGCCGCCTCGAGGGGGCGCTCAAGGCTTGGGCCGGCCAGTTGGGCCTTGAGCGGCAGGTCGTGTTTGCCGGTCGCCGCGCCGATGTGGAAGCCTTGCTGCCGGCGCTGGATGTGTTTGTGTCTTCTTCGTTGTGGGAGGGCCTGCCGACGGTGGTGTTGGAGGCGATGGCGGCGGGCGTGCCTGTAATTGCGACCGATGTCGTAGGCACGCGCGAAGTCGTCGTGGATGGAGTGAACGGACGGCTTGTGCCGGCGGGTGATGAACAATTATTGGCCGAGGCGATTCGCCAACACTATGCTGACCCGTCCGCCGGCCAGGCCTGGGCGCGCGCGGCGCTGACAACGGTCCAGGGTTTTTCGATTAGCTCAGTCGCGGCGGAGTATGAGGCGCTGTATCGCGGGTTGCTGGGCCGGCAGTAAGCCTGTTTACTGCGGAAAAGTAATCTGAAGCTCGCCAATGTCGGTGATGGTGTCAGGCGCCAGGCTGACGACAATCGCCCGGTCAGGCTCGGACGTTGGGATTACATAAATTGTGGCAATGTTGCCGATGATTAAGACATAATCGCCCGGCTCAATACTCGAAAAAATAAAGTTGCCGTACGCGTCGCTGACTGCGCCGGGGCTGCGGGCCTCGTCCAGCGCGAAGGCGTCTTCGTCATCGCCTCCCAGGTCTACCACCGGCGCCAGGCGCACAATGACGTTGGCAAAAGGTTCATTGGTACCGCGCACCGTAAGCCGGCCAATCGCGGTGCCCATCCCTGGCTCCGGCGTTTGCGCTAGGTCCACTGTCGGGATCGGGGTGACCTCTCCAACACTGGCCGTGGGAACGCTGGTTGGAGATTGACATGCGGTAAAGACCAGGCCGAGCGTCAGAACCAATATGACTAACCGTCTTGTCATCTACCATAACTCCAGTGGGAGAGTGTAAGGTTGCTGCAGCGTGACACCGAATTATACCGCTATGGCTCTAATCGTGCCAAACCCATGGATTTGAGACGCGTAATCCCAATGGATTATTGGTGAGAACAGGCTAAATTCAGCGGATATTGCGCGAGGCCTGGGAATCATTACCCCAAGTGAACTATTGTGTCCCCCGGCAACTGCGGTTATAAAGGATGGCAGTAGGGTCAGTCAAATCACCGTATAAGACATTTGGAGGCGAGATGAAGCATAAGCTTGTAACCCTGTCCTTGATTATGTCCATGTTGTTGGCCTTTGCCGCCGTTCCGGCAACCGTTATGGCGCAGGCGTATACCACGCCGTTCATTACGTCAATCACGTACCAGAACCTCTCCAGCAGCACTGCGACGATCAACTTCCTGTTCGTCAGTGAAAATTCGAGCACCAGCGTTTCGGTCGACACGACGCTGCCGGGCAACGCCGGCGGTTCCTTGTTTGGGGGCAGCGTGTCGGGCCTTTCCGCGGGCTTCCGCGGGTCGGCCATTATGTCGTCTGATAAGCCAGTTGTCGCCACCCTGGTGCAGGTGCCCCAAGGTTCAGCCACCGTCAAGAATCGCCCGCTCTCCAACGGCTTTGGGGTGGGCGCGCCCACGGTTCTGGTCGCAACCACGCTTAAGAACGTCTTCAATGCCACGTCGATCCTCTCCGTCCAGAACGCAGACTCGGTGCCGGCGGATGTGACGGTCAACTTCTACGCGGTCGGCGGCGCCGCGCCCCTGCATACGGATGTCGTTCAGAATCTGCCGGCGGGCTCGGCCAAGTATTACGACCTTGGCGTCATCACTCAGTTGGGCGCTACCTTCAACGGCTCGGCCACCATCACCGCCATTGATGACGGCGGCGCGGCCGGCAGCGGCAGCGTCGTCGCCACTGTCATGGAGCTGTCCACCAACGGCGCGGGCGCCTCGGCCTTCGAAGGGGTAAGCTCTGGTGCGGGCACGGTGTACATGCCCTCGGCCCTCTGCAATGCCTTCGGCGGCCAGAACAGTGCTTATGCGGTGCAAAACACCAGCACCAGCAGTAGCGCGGCGGTGACCATTAACTACAGCAACGGCGCCACCTCCAATGCCAATATCGGCCCCGGCAACAAGCAGAGCTTCCAGACCTGCGCCGCCACGGGGATGACCCAGGGCTTCAGCGGTTCGGCCACCATCACCGCCACCGGCGCCGATGTGATCGCCATTGGCAAGGTCTTCGGTCTGGGTCTGTCAACCGCCTTCGTGGGCGCCAACCAGGGCGTTTCGGACATCGCGCTGCCGTATGTGCGCTGGGCCACCGACACGAACTACAACAATGGCACTCAGCAGCGCACCAACCTTGCCATCCAGAACGTCGGCGGCAGCCCCGTGACGGATAACATCGTCGTGCGCTACCTGAACAAGGACGGCGTGGAAGTCGGCACCCACACCATCACCGCCGATCTGGCGGTCGGCGCCAAGGTGAACTCGAACCCGACCAATGCCGGTCTGACCGAGTTCGGTATCTCCGGCAGTGTGTTTGGCGGCAGCGCCATCGTCGACGGCCCCGCCGGCAGCCAGCTCGTGGCGATTGCGCGCGTTCAGACGCGGGTCGTCGTGAATGGCGAGACCGCCGCTGAAGACTACAACGGCATGGCCATCGTGCCGTAGTTCGTGACGAGTAAACGAGAAAGCGGAGCGGCTGACCAGCCGCTCCGCTTTTTTGTGTACGCCCAGCAGGGGCGGTGACATAGGAGGTGAAAGTCCTCTGCGGGCGCCGAGGGCGGATGGCACTAACCGCTAGCCAAGGGCAAGGGCGTCGCCGCGAGGCGGGGTCTGGAGGAAGCCGGCGGCACGCTGCGCAGCCGCGCCTAGACGCTACGCGACACGTACCCAATAGGAGGCCTTGCGCCGGGACGAGTGGGCATCGAACCACGAAGTCCAGGCCATCAAAGGGCAAAGCGGTAAATCGGGCCAGGGTGCGGGGACAGTCAACGTTCTTATCTGGG
>CAYUYN010000143.1:0-3293 GCA_964449185.1 uncultured Anaerolineales bacterium
TTCAGATCGAGCAGCCGGCCGCCTGCCCGCTGATCGGGCCGGGCGCCTACGCGGCCGAGTTCGCCGCCGCCCATGTGCCGGCCGCCATCCCCGAGCTGCCCCTGGCCCCCCTGACGCGCTACGACCCGGTAGTGGACTTCAAATACGCCCGCGTCACCACGCCCGAAGCCCCCGTCTTTGCCAGCCCGGCCGATGGGGTGGCCGGCGTGGTGGCCCGCACCGTCGGCACCGGCTTCATCTACGTCAACCTGGTGGAGGCGGTGGAAGAGGCCGGCCAGCCGTTCTATCGCATCCGCACCGGCGAATATATCCGCGCCGCGGACGTGAGCACGGTGGAGGTGACCGACTTCCAGGGCATGCTCTTCGCCGATCAGCCCGCCTTTCCCGTCGCCTGGGTCGTCTCCAACCTGCGCCCGAGCGCGCGCCCCGGCGAGGCCGCGCCCGAGTCTGGCCCGCGCCTGGCCCGCAAGACCGTGGTGCAGATCTTCGCCACGGTGCGGGTGGGCGAGTGGGACTGGTACCTGATCGGCCCGAACAAGTGGCTGGAGCAGCGTGCCGTCGCGCGGATCAACCTCAACCCGCCCCCGGCCGGGGTCAGCGGCAAGTGGATCCAGGTGGACCTGTTTGAGCAGACCCTGGTGGCCTATGAGGGCGACCGCCTGGTCTACGCCACCCTGGTCTCGTCCGGCCTGGACGAATGGCCCACCCAGCCGGGCCTGTTCAACGTCTATGCCCGCCTGCTGACCGACCGCATGCGCGGCGTGTACCGCGCCGACGGCACGGACTACTATTCCCTGGAGGCCGTGCCGTGGGTAATGTACTACGACGGCCAGCGCGCCCTGCACGGCGAATACTGGCACGACGGCCTGGGCTTCCAGCGCTCGCACGGCTGCGTCAACCTGGCCCCGCTCGACGCCCGCTGGCTGTTTGAATGGGCCGAGATGGGCACGCCGGTGTGGGTGTACGACCCGTCGGGCCAGACGCCGCTGGAAGAGGTGGGAGGCGGCGCGCCGTGAGGCGGGAGAAGAGCGTGTGTGGGTATGTGGGTATGTGTGTAAGTGGATAGATCATGAGGCTTGCGCGTAAACTGTCTGATGGCAAGCGAACGTTGGGCTGGCGGCATGCACTGCTTGTGTTGTGTCTTGCCGTGCCCTTCTTTTCACCCTTGCCGGTGAGTGCAACGACCCACGCAGCGGTGCATACCCACACTCCCACACTCCCATACCCCCACACCCCCACACTCCCTCCCTCCCACACCCCCACACCCACATACCCACATACTGATCTTCCACCTCTTTGCCCGGCCCTCTACCACCTCCAACACCTCTCCGAGTGCCCCGACCTGGGCCCGGGGAGTTATGCCCAGCAATTGGCCACGGCTGGCTATTCTTACCCGCTGCCGCCTTTGCCGGTGGTGCCCGTGCGGCCCTACCGCGGCCTGACGCCCTCTGCCTACGCCCGCATCATCACCGACACCGCGCCGGTCTACCGCAGCCCATACGATGTCCTCGCCGGGCTGCCGCCGGTGCGGCGCTTCGAGAAGGGCTTTGAGTTTGTCAGCCTGATCGGCAGCGTCACGATCGATGGGCGGTCCTTCTACCAGATCAACCCCGGCGAATTTATGCTGGCGGAGCACGTGGCGCCGGCCATCCCCTCGTCCTTTCAGGGCCGCTTCCTGGCCGAGACGGTGGGCGGCGCTGCGCTTACGGCCGTGGGCTGGCTCATCACCAACGTCCAGCCCAGCCCGGGCCCGGGCCAGCCGCCCGACCCGTCCCTGCCCGGCCTGGGCCGCTACCAGTCCTTCCAGGTGCTCGGCGCCGAGCGGGTGGGCGACTGGAACTGGTATCTGATTGGGCCGGGGCAGTGGGTGGAGCAGCGCAACGTGTCCCTGGTGCAGTCCACGCCCCCCGGCGGCCAGGGCGGCACGTTGATTGCCGTGGACACCTACGAGCAGTCGCTGGGTGTCTACACCGACGGCCGCCTGATCTTTGCCACGCTGGTCTCCAGCGGCTCGCGTTACTTCCCCACGCGGCCGGGCACCTTCCAGGTGTGGGCGCGGCTGGACACGGGCAAGATGAGCGGCGCCTACCTGCGCGACCGCCGCGACTACTATTTCTTGGAAGACGTGCCCTGGATTTTGTACTACGACGGCGACCGCGCGCTCCACGGCGCCTACTGGCACAACAACTTCGGCATCCGCTCGTCGCACGGCTGCGTCAACCTCTCCCCGCGCGACGCGCGCTGGCTGTTTGACTTTGCCCAGGTGGGGACGACGGTGGTGGTGTTTAGCTCCGGATAATCAGAGCCCTTTGGTATAATCGACCCGACCACGCCTCTGCGCCCTCCCGGCGCGGCGCGCGGCGCCTCATGACTTTTCTCAAGCGTCTGACCCAGCGCCGGCCCATCCTGCTGGATGGTGCCACCGGCACCGAACTTAACCGCCGGGGCATCAACACCGCTCTGCCCTTGTGGAGCGCGCGCGCCTTGCTCGAGGCGCCCGCGGTACTGCGCCAGATCCACGCGGACTACGCCCACGCCGGGGCCGAGCTGGTGACCGCCAACACCTTTCGCACCCACCGGCGCACGCTGGCCCGCGCCGGCCTGGGCGACCAGGCCCTGCCGCTGACCCTCCAGGCGGTGGCGCTGGCGCGCGAGGGGGCCCAGGCGGCCGAGAGCGGCCGGCGCTGCTTTGTGGCCGGCTCGCTGGCCCCGCTGGAAGACTGCTACTCGCCCGAGCTGGTGCCGCCCCAGGCCGAGTGCGAGCGCGAGCACACCGAGATGGCCCGGCACCTGGCCTCGGCCGGGGTCGACGTCATCCTGGTGGAGACGATGAACACCATCCGCGAGGCCCAGGCCGCCACGCGCGCGGCCCGCGCCACCGGCCTGCCGGTGCTGGCCAGCGTGGTCTGCCGCGACGACCATCGCCTGTTCTCGGGCGAGCGCGTGGCGGAGGCCGTCAGCGCGCTGGCCGGGCTGGGAGTGGCCGGGCTGCTGGTGAACTGCACGCCCTCCACCACCATCCATAGGCCGTTTGGCGAGCTGCGCGCGGCGGTCGTAGAGCAGGGGGCCCGCGTGCCCATCACCGGCCTGTACGCCAACATCGGCCATACCGACGACATCACCGGCTGGACCAACACCGCCGATGTCACGCCCCTGGAATACGCCCAGTTGGCCAGCGGCTGGCTGGCCCAGGGCGCTAATCTGGTGGGCGGCTGCTGCGGCACCACGCCCAGCCACATCGCCGCCCTGCGAGGGATCTTCAACCAATCCTAATGCGACGACTACGCGCCCTC
>CAYUYN010000143.1:3393-9250 GCA_964449185.1 uncultured Anaerolineales bacterium
CCACTGCTGTCGGTGGCGGCCGCGATGCCGGCCGGCGTGGTGCTGGCGGCCACGCCCCCGCCGTTCGTGGTCGAGCAGCCCGCCAACACGACCGTGGAGGCGGCGGTCACCGAGCGCCAGCTCAGCCTCTTCAGCGAGCTGGTGCGCATCATCACCGATGATTACATCTACATCGACCTCGACCGGCTCGATTTCCCCACCCTGGTGGACAAGTACGACACGCTGATCCGGGCCGGGCTGACCGAGGCCGACTTCTACATCGCCATGGACAACCTGATGATCGAGCTGGGCGATGACCACTCCGACTTCGAAGACCCGCAAGAGGTGATTGAGATTGACGCCGAGACCTCCGGCAACAGTGACTACGTGGGCGTGGGCGTGCTGCTGCAGGGCCTTACCGACGCTAACCGCGCCGTGGTGATCCTGACCTTCCCGGGCGGGTCGGCGGGCGAGGCGGGGGTCAAGGCGCACGATGCCATCCTGGCCGTGGACGGCCAGCCCATCCTGGACGACAACGGCCTGCTGCGCAGCGAGCTGGTGCGTGGCCCGGAAGGCACCGAGGTGACTCTGACCGTGCAGACGCCCGGCCAAGCCCCGTACGACATCACCCTGGAGCGCCGGCGCATCTCGAGCAGCACGCCGGTGGACTTCTGCATGATCCCGCGCACGGCCGTGGGCTATATCTTCCTGCCCACGCTGTTTGACGACACCATCCCCGCGAAGATGCGCTTCGCCGTGGAGGCGCTCACGGCCGATGGCCAACTGGAGGGGCTCATCCTCGACAACCGCCAGAACGGCGGCGGCTTCAGCAACGTGGTGGAAGATGTGCTGGGCCTCTTCACCGAGGGCACCCAGGGCCAGTTTGTGAGCCGCACTGATCAGCGCCCGCTGCGCATCCGCGCCGCGGAGATCGGCAACTCGCAGACGGTGCCGCTGGTGGTGCTGGTGGAGCTGGAAACGGTCAGCTTTGGCGAGATCATGTCGGGCGTGCTGCAGAACAGCGGCCGCGCCATGGTCGTGGGCCAGAACACCCTGGGCAATGTGGAAGTGCTGTGGGACTACGACTTTGAAGACGGCTCGCGCGCCTGGCTTGCGCACGACACCTTCGAGCCGAACGGGCTGGACCTGGGCGTGTGGGAAGAGACCGGCATCGTGCCGGACGTGAGCGTGCCCACGCGCTGGGACCTGTTTACCGAGGCGACCGACCCGACCTTCCCCGCGGCGCTGCAGTTGCTGGCCGAGCGGGGCGTGGACGTGCCCGTGCCAGTGGCGCCGTAGTGGCGTTCACACCCGCCCATTATCCTGGTGAGCGGCAAGCATGCTTGCGTGCCGCTCACCGGGGCACCGCCGGCGCGGGACTGAACGCCCTCCCGCTTTCGAGCTTTGTAAGAATCGACATCCTAGAGTATGCTCCGCCGCACGTGAGGTCCCATGCCCGACGCACCCCGTAAATACCATCTCATTAATGCCGCGCAGGTCGAAGCCGCCCTGCGGCACTGGCCCCAGGTGAGCGACAAGACCTGGGTGCTGGTGCTCAAGCGCGCCGAAGAGCCCCTGGTGCTCAACAAGCCCTCGCACCGCGGCGTGGGCTTTGTGACCCTCACGGTGCCGGAGGGCGTCGTGGACGGCATGTTCTACCGGCGCGACATCGACGTGCTGATCCTGGTGCACGGCGAAACAGAGCTGGTCCGCTAACCCATCCTTCTCTTTCTCTTACACTCCTATGAGCGATCTCGACCCGAACCCCACCTCTGCCCCCGATCCCGGCGTT
The DNA here is from genome assembly GCA_964449185.1 of uncultured Anaerolineales bacterium. GTDB lineage: Bacteria > Chloroflexota > Anaerolineae > Anaerolineales > UBA6663 > CAYUYN01. The sequence continues at coordinate 5,165 of CAYUYN010000143.1, forward strand.
GTGCTCGAAAGCGCCACCAAGCCGGAACCCTCGGCCTTTGCCGAAGCCGAGGCGGCCCCGCCCAACCAGCCCTACGTGCCCGAGTCGGCCCTGGCCGTTTACGCCCACCCGGATGATGTGGAGTTCTCGTGCTCCGGCACCCTGGCGCAGTGGGCGCGGGCCGGAGCGCGCATCTCCATCGTTCTGTGCACGAGCGGCGATGTGGGCATTGCGCGCGAGGGCATCACCCGCCAGGCGGCGGCGGCCATGCGCGAGGCCGAGGCCCAGGACGCGGCCGACATCATCGGCGCCGCGGAGATCATCTTCCTGCGCGAGCGGGACGGCCTGCTGCAGGCCACCATGGAGCTGCGCCAGCGCCTGGTGCGCGAGCTGCGGCGCTTCCGGCCGGAGGTGCTGGTGACGGGCGACCCGACCGTGGTGTGGGCCGGCGAAAATTACATCAACCACCCCGACCACCGCGCCGCGGCGCTGGCGGCCGTGGAAGCGGTCTTCCCGGCGGCCGGCCAGCCGCACATTTTTGAGGAGCTGGCGGCCGAGGGCCTGGTGGCGCACAAGGTGCGCAAGGTGTATGTGTCCAACTGGCGCGAGGGCAGCACCTGGGTGGCCATCGACGACACGATTGACGTCAAGGTGGCGGCGCTCAAGGCGCACAAGAGCCAGATGGGCGAGTGGGACGTGGACAAGAACATCAAGGAATGGGCGGCCGACCGCGCCAAGGACCACGGCATGCAGTATGCCGAGATCTTCCGCGTCGTGACGCTGGAGAGCGATGAAGATTGGGAGAAGTATAAGGGGCAGGTGATGGGGCGGTTGAAGTAGGGATCATTCGGGCCTGACGGTCTCAACCTCACCAACGGACCGCGCACCACGTCCACACTTCCCCACCTCCCGTTCAACGCCCAACCTCTGCGCTATAATGTCAAGGTTGCCAGCCGGCCGCCACTCCACGGCCCTGGCCATTGCCATGACTGATATTCACGTGACCTCACCCATCCCAGCCCGGGCCCGGCGCTTGCCGGCGCGCGTCTGGGGCCTCGCGGCGCTGGGGCTCGTCCTGCTCCTGCTCAGCGTGCTCTCGGCTGCGGCCTATGCCGGCTACCAGGCCGGCCAGCAGCAGCGGCAAACCCAATGGCAGGCCACCCAGGTGCTGGAGCTCGAGAACCAGTACGCCCTCGGCCTGGCCGACCTGCAGGCTGGCCGCTATGAGGTGGCCGTCGCCCGCTTCGAGTACGTCCTCCAGCTCGATCCCAACTACCGCGCTGCCAGCCAGAAGCTGGCCGAGGCGCAGTTGGCGTTCCAGGCCACTTCCACGCCGCGGCCCTCCGCCGTCGCGCCGACCGCCACGGCCACCGCCGCGCCCACCGAGTCACTGGAGGCGGCCAACATCTTCAATGAAGCCAAGTCCTTCTTTGCCGCCAGCGACTGGGATGGTGTCATCAAGGCCCTCACCCGCCTGCACTCGGTCGACCCCGACTACGAGGCGGTCCACGCCGACGGCATGCTGTTCCGGGCGCTGCGCAACCGCGGCGTGGCCCGCATCAATGGGGATGCGATGGAAGCCGGCATGTTCGACCTGGACAACGCCGAGGCCTTTGGCCCGCTGGACACCGAGGCCCTCAACGTGCGCGCCTGGGCCCGGCTATACCTGGCGGCCCGCAGCTACTGGGGGCTCGATTGGAAGCGCTCGATGGACATCCTCGAGGAGCTGTCCCTCATCGCCCCGTATTTCCGCGACACCGACCGGCGCCTGTTCGAGGCCACGGTGAACTACGCCGACCAGCTTGTGGCCGCCAGCGACTTCTGCGGCGCCGCCGACCGCTACGCCCGCGCGCTGCTCCTGTTCGCCGACGACACGGTCTCGGCCAAACTCACCTCGGCCGAGGGGAACTGCGCCAACCCCCCGCCGCCGGCCGAGGGCACCCCCGGCACCGAGACCCCACCCGTCGTGGGAACCCCCAGCCCGTAGAGGGCGTCTGACAAGCAGGGGAGGGGGCTTTGCGCCCCGGCCCGTGGCGTAAGGCTCAAGTTGTGCTTACGGCGCACGCACACTCCGCTGCGCTGCGAGTGCAGGCAAGGGTGCGCAGCGCGCCGCTACAACCATTGATGATTATTCAATTTCCGTTCCATCCGTTGACCACTGCTCTTTCACCGAGCACAACATAACACCCGTACCCGGTTCCCTTGTCGCCCGTGCCATTCCTTGTTATCATTCGCGGCGTCCAATGACTTAGCGTGTATTGGTTAGGGGGGAGACCCCGCTCCGTGGGCGGCTCGTAGTGGCAGGCCGCCGTTTCGTTCGTTCCCACTGGTGGTTCAAACCTGGTCGTTCGCTGGGAGGACTTGCGCCGCATGCCTTGGCCAAAGCAATCGCTCATTCGCCTCACCGCCTTCTCGCTGGTCCTGTCGTTCCTGCTCGGCGCGTGTGGCCCCGGCCAGACCTTCACCCCCCTGACCACCGATGATCCCGTAGCCGAGCTGCCCGAGGGCCTCTCGGTCAGTGCCAACCCGGTGCTGGTGCCGGACGGCTTTGGCCTCCAGCTCAGCGCCGTCCCGGCCGAGTCCTTTGCGGCCGGCGAGGGGGGCGAGGCCTGGGCCGCGGCCCTGGCCGCCCTGCCCGGCCACCTGCAGCTTAAGAGCGCCGTGTTTGGCTTTGACACCACCGGCCAGGTGCCCGAGGAGCTCTTCGTCTCGGTGGTGGTGCCGACCGGCGCCGACGGCCAGGTGCTGGACTTGTATAGCTGGAACGGCGCCGCCTGGGAGTTCCTGCCCGCCCAGGCCCGCGGCGGGCAACTGGTGGCCGTGGTCAATGCCCTGCCCGAGGCCGTGGCGCTGTTCGCGGCCCCCGGCGGCCCGCCTCTGGCCTATACCCTGCTCGAGCCCGGCCAGGATCTCAGCCAGGCCGCCGCCGAGACCGCCAACGCGGTGCTGCTGGGCGGCGTGCTGGCCCAGGCCGATGGCACGCTGGCCGGCCAGCTGCCCGGCGTGGCGCTCGACCAGTCCTACGCCGTTTACCCCGTGGTGCGCACCTACACCGAGGGGGCCTCACCCGACCCCGCCTTGCTGACCAGCCTGTTGGGCAGCGAAGAGGCGCGCGCCAAGCACCTGCAGACCCTGCTGTCCTTCGCGAGCGCCGCCGGCTACGACGGCCTGGTGCTCGATTACGCGGGCGTCACGCCCGAGCTTGGCCCGAGCTTTGCCCAATTCGTCCACGATCTGGCCGCGCAGCTCCACAGCCAGGGTAAGAGCCTCTTTGTTCAAGTTGAGCCGCCGGTCGTGGCGGGCGATGCGCTCAGCACCGCCGGCTATGATTGGCGCGCGCTGGGCGCGGCCGCTGATGCCGTCTTCCTGCCCTTTGGCAACGACCCCACCGTCTACGGCGGCGGGCTGGCCGAGACCGTGCTGGCCTGGGCCGTGGGCGAGGTGCCGCGCGGCCGGTTGCGCCTGCTGACCAGTGCCCTGAGCGTGGAAAGCGTGGCCGGGCAGTTCAACCTGATCGATCAAACCGCCGCCCTGGCCCCCTTGGGCTCGGTGGCCGTCGACACGGAAGAAGGCGCCGAGGCCCTGGCCGGCGAGCCCCTCACCGCCCACCTCTCGGGCGACGTGCAGTCCCTGGCCTATGATGCCCGCGCCTTTGCCGCCAGCTATGCCTACACCGACGCCGCCGGCCAGTCCCGCACCCTGTGGCTGACCTCGGCCGACACCCTGCGCCAGCGCCTGGCCCTGGCCCAGAAGTATCAGCTCGGCGGCGTGGTGGTGGACGACCTGCTCTACCCCGGCGTGCCGGCCGAGCTGGTCAATGCCCTCACCCAATACAAAGCCTCCGTGCAGGCCGAGGCCCTGGCCGAGGCCGGCGTGTTGTGGACCGTCAAGAACGCCGGCGACATCGTGGACCTGGCCACGGCCCAGCCCAACCAGGCCTACGTCTACGTCCCGCCGTCGCCCGGCCAGTACGAATTCTCGGCCAGCCTCCAGTACGGCGGGCAGGCCCCGCTGGGCTCGGCCGCGGTGCGGGTGGCCGCCATCACCCCCACCCTCACGCCTTCGCCCACCGCTACGGCCACGCGCGCCGTCGGGGTGGGCGGCACC
>CAYUYN010000144.1:0-9240 GCA_964449185.1 uncultured Anaerolineales bacterium
AGAGACTTCGCACTCCAGGCTTTGCCCCCCAGGGTGAAATACACCCGGAAAATCGATTGTGGTATAATGCCGCCTGTCAATCGGGGCGTGGCGCAGCCCGGCTAGCGCACCTGCATGGGGTGCAGGGGGTCGGAGGTTCAAATCCTCTCGCCCCGACAGACAAAGACCCCCAGCCTTTCGGCTGAGGGTCTTTTCGTTTCTTGATATAATCAAAACGATGGATACACTGCGGACACTCTTTGACCGTGTCGACCGGCGCATCACCACCTGGATGGCCCGCTACGGCATCAAGCTGCTGCGGTTCAGCCTGGGGCTGGTCTTCTTTTGGTTTGGCGTGCTCAAGTTCTTCCCCGGCCTCAGCCCCGCGCAGGATTTGGCGGCCCGCACCATCGAGGTGCTCAGCTTCGGGCTCGTGCCCCCGCCCATCTCCGTGCCGGTGCTGGCCGCCTGGGAAACGCTGATCGGGTTGGGCCTGATCTTGGGCGTCTTCATGCGCGCGACCCTGCTGCTGCTTTTCCTGCAAATGCTCGGCACCATTACCCCGCTGTTTATCTTCCCGCATGAGACCTTCATCCAATTTCCGTTCGTGCCCACCCTGGAAGGCCAGTACATCCTCAAGAACATCGTGCTGATCAGCGCCGGCTTGGTGCTCGGCGCCACCGTGCGCGGCGGCGCGGTGGTGGCTGATGCGCTAACCGCGCTGCAAGCGCGAGCCAAGGGGACGGCGGGCAGACCCTGAATGGGGGGTTGTAAGGTATCCCACGCTTTTCGCGGAATATTCTGCGCTAGTTTATGTGCAGGGCTTGAGAGACCGTAAGTGATCGGGCGAGCCGACCCAGCGCCGTTAAAACAAACCGTCCGCTGCGCGTCGTCAGATCCGCGGTGAGCATTTCAAGGCAGGGTTTGGCAGCGGGTGCCGTCTACTCCACCGCCACCACCGTATTGCGGATCGTCCCCAGCCCGCCCACCTCGCACTCCACCACGTCGCCCGGCTTCAAAAACTCCGGCGGGTTGCGGGCGAAGCCAACACCATGCGGCGTGCCGGTGGCAATGATGTCGCCCGGCAGCAGGGTCATGCCCTTCGACAGCCACTCGATCACGGTCGGGATCTTGAAGATGAACTCGGCCGTGGTCGAGTCCTGCTTGGTCACGCCGTTCACGCGGCAGCGGACGGGCAGGCTGTCCGGGTCGGGCACCTCGTCGCGCGTGACGATCCACGGGCCCATCGGGCAGGTGCCGTCCAGGCTCTTGCCTTTAAAGAACTGGCCGCCGTGGCCGTTCTGCAGATCGCGGGCCGAGATATCGTTGAGCACGGTGTAGCCAAACACGTAGTCCATGGCCTCGCTGCTGGGAATGTTAATGCCGCGCCGGCCAATGACCACCCCCAACTCCACTTCCCAGTCCACCTGCACCGAGACATTGTCATCGAAGGGGATGTCACCGTACGGGCCATTGGCCGCCAGGGTGGCCTTGGTGAAGAACAGCGGGCGCTCGGGCAGCTTCAGGGGCACGCCGCGCGCGTCGGCGCCTTCTTGCGCGTGGGCCAGGTAGTTGAGGCCCACGCAAAAGATGTTGCGGCGCGGCGTAGGGATGGGCGCCAGCAGGCTGAGGGCCGACAGGGGCAGAGGCGCCCCGCTGGCCGCGCCGGCCTGCTCCAGACCGGCGGCGCCGGCCTCGATCAGGCCGAGCATGTCCAGGCCCGGCACAGGCACGACGGCCTCGCCGCGCAGCACGCCCAGCCGCGGCCCGTCATCGGTGAGATACGTTAAGAGACGCATGCGACAAACTCCGTGAGTGAGTGGATGAGCAGCTGCGAGTGTAGCACAACCCGACGACTGCTGCGCGCGACAGACTACGCGCGCCCATTTGTCCGGATGGTACAATCCCGTCGCATGCCACGCCCCTTCTCCCGGCAACCGCTTGGCCAGCCCACGCGCGGCAAGACAGCCCCCAACCGGCTGCGCAAAACCGACACCTTCCTGGCCGTGGCTTACACCGAGCTGGTGCGGCACATGTCCGGGCTATATGTGGACCTGGGCTACGGCGCCTACCCCATCACCTCGGTCGAGACCTTGCGGCGCCTGGGCAAGCTCAACCCGCGGCTTAACGTGCTGGGCGTCGAAATCGACCCGCAGCGCGTGGCCGCCGCCGAGCCCTACGCCGGGCCGCGCCTGGCCTTTCGGTTAGGCGGCTTCAATCTGCCCCTGCTGCCGGGCGAGACGGTCAGCGTCATCCGCGCCTTCAATGTGCTGCGCCAGTACGAAGAGGCGGCGGTGGCCGACGCCATGGTGGCCCTGGCCGCGCCCCTCATCCCCGGCGGTCTGCTGCTGGAAGGCACCTCTGATGCGCTCGGCCGCCTGCTGACCTTTAACCTTTACCAGAAGCACTCCGCAGGCGGCCCACTGGAGCGGATGGCCTTGGTGCTGGCCCCCACGCTGGGCAGCGACTTTCTGCCCCGGCAGTTCCAGGCCGTGCTGCCCAAGAACTTTATCCACCATGCCGAGCCGGGCGGGCAAATCGACCGCTTCTTTGCGGCCTGGCACGCGGCCTGGCAGCACGCCCGCGCGCGCGCCACCGACCCGCGCCAGGTCTTTGTGCTGGCCGCCCTGCGCCTGGCCGACACCTATGGCTACGCGCTGGACCGGCGGCTGGCGCTGCTGCGCCGGGGGTTCTTGGTGCTGGGGGCGGAATGGCCGGCCGGGCCGGGGTCGGGATTGAGCGTCAGACTACCCTGACCTCCGTCAAGATAGAGAAAACGGTGATCGTTGTGGCCGGCGGTACGCCAGCCACAACGATCACCGTTTCTATTTCATCGATGAAATCAATGGTTGATCGCGTAGACGATGACCCGCGGACCGTGTTCGCTCACATACAGCGGCGTCAAGGTCGCCGGCGCGGCCGCCGGGTCCAGCAAAAACGCCAACTGCGGCCGCAGGCTCGGCGTCGTCGCGTCGTCCACCACCAGATAGTCAGCGTCATGGGCGCGGGCGTAGTCCAGCACCCCGTCCAGGTCCGCGTAAGGCAGCCATTCCCAGAACGCCCCCGCGTAAAACGGCACCTGCCGCTTGCGCGCCAGCACGTGCGCGCCCTCGGGCAGCACCCCGCGCAGGGCCAACCCGGCCGCGCGATACTCCAACGCGCGCGGGAAGAGAAATGGCCCCGCCGCATCTCCCAGCACAAACACGGCCAGGCTCAGACCCAGCAGCGCGCCCGGCAGCGCGCGGCGCCAACCCGGGCCGGATAGGCGCTCGTACAGCACATTCCAACCCACCGCGGCCAAGATGAGCAGGGCCGGCAGGGCCGGCAGAAAATAGCGCGGGTCCACCACCGAGGCCGGGATGGCGGCCAGGGGAATAAGATGCAGGCCGAGATAAAGCGCTGGTCCCCGCCGCAGCCGCCACGCCCCCAGCACGGCCGGGACCACCCACACCCAGGCCATCACGCTCACCGACGTCAGCCACAAGCGCAGCTCCACGAAAGCATTGCCAACGTAGCCCCTGAGGAAAGCGCCCCAATCCGTGGGCGGCAGGCTCGGCGCCTGTTTGGGATTTGCCAGGAACGCCTCGTAGGTCAGGTAGGCTTTCTCGTATGCAAACGGGTCATCGCCGCCGGCGGCCAGGGCCGCGGCGTGCTGGCGCGTGATGGCGGCCTTTGGGCTGATGACCGAGCCAGTGTGGGCGTACAAAAAGGCCGCATACGGCACCGCGAACACGGCCAGCCCCGCCAGCAGCGATGCCACCGGTAGGGTCGAAGCCCGCCGCCGGGCCATCACAATGGCCCCCGCCCCCAGCAGGGCCATGATCAGCCCTTCCCAGCGCACCAGATGCGCCGCTCCCAGGGCCAGCCCCGCCAAAGCAAAAGCCCACAGACGCCGCTGCGTGATCGCCCACCACAGCAGCGCCCAGCCCGTGAATAGCAACAGGGTATACAACGGCTCAGCCACCGACTCAAAATTGCCCTGCGCCAGCACCAGCGCCGGCAGCAGCGCGGTGAACCAGGCGGCCCGAAAGGCCGTGCGTTCGTCGCTGATCTGCCGGGCCAGCCAATACACGGGCAGCACCAGCAGGCTGCCGATGACCAGCACGTTAAGCTGCGAGGGCAGCTCGGGCCAGCCGCCCAGCGCGTAGACCGCCGCGGCATACAGCGAGAAGCCGGGCGGGAAATCGACCTGCACCACCCGGCCGTTGCCGGTGTAGCCCAGGCCCGCTATCAGATTGCGCCCCAGCGTCAGGAACAGGCCCTCATCCGTGCCAATCGCAAACCGCACGCTCACCGCCAGCAGCCGGGCCAGCATCGCCACGGCCAAAAGCACCCACAACGGATGCCGCTCACGCACCGCCCGTACCGCTTCGATCAGGCGCGCAGCCGGTGTTGCTTGAACAGGGGAAGGATATATATCTTTAGCCACGAATTACACGATTTTCACGAAATGTTTTTCAAGGACTGGTCTTTTACTTAATTCTTTCTCTCTTGCCTTTCTTTGCGCCCTTCGCGCCCTTTGCGGTTAGAGCTCTTACACCTCAGGCAACGAGCTCCACCGCAGCTTCTGGCTCAAACAGACCACCACCACCAACTGCACCAACCCATTCACCCCGCCGTCGAACCGCGGGCGCTGCACCATCTCATACAGGTTGGGCACCTCGCTCTCGGCCAGGGCCAGCACGCGCTCAGGCGGCAGGTCGCCGGCCAGCCGCAGCGCCTGCCAGCGGCTGTCGAGGAAGGGTTGCAGCTCGGCCGTAACGCCCTCGATTGACTCCAACGCGTTGACCAGGCCGCTGAGGTCATAGCCATTGAGCGCCTGCGCCTCCAGCGCCAGCCCGGTCTCGGCCGGGGTCAGCCGCAGCACCAGGTCGGCGGTCTCGCGCTGGGGCAGGATATAGGCCAGGCGGTCGGGCTGGCGCTCGGCCATGGCCTGGGCCACCTGCTCGGGCGCATAGCCCCGCTCCTGTTGGTCGCGGCGCGCCTTCCACTGTTGGCGCAGGTCTTCATCCGGGTCGAGAAAGATCTTGAGGTCGAACACGCGCCGCATGGTGTCGAGCGAGAGCGAGTGCAGACCGCTGAAGACGATGTACTGGCTGGGATCGATTTCCTGCGGGTGAGAGAACGTGCCGGTGCCGTGATCGTAGATGCCCTTGACGATGGACCGGCCGGCGTGCATGGCCACCGCGTGCTCCAACTGTTGGTGAACGTTGCTGCCGCGGATGTTCAGGTGCGTGTACACCTGCCACTTCTCGTGGCCGCGCGGCCAGCGGTGGTAGTCGTCGCCGTTGATGACGGTCAGGCGCGTCTCGCCCAGGGCCTGGGTGAGCAGTTGGCACAGCGTGCTCTTGCCGGCGCCGCTGTCGCCGGCGATGCCAATTAGCACCGGCGTGGTGCGCATGCGATAGACGGCGTTGCTGCGCACGCCCACCAGGTACATGTTGAGGATGATGCCCGCCAGCGAGGCCTGCATGAGCGTGAAGAGCACATTCTGCAGCAGCGCCGCCTGAGCGGGATTGGCGGCGGCCAGGCGCGCATAGGGCGTCAGGCTGGCGGCCAGCGTGGGGCTCACCAGCCGCCAGGCATCAAACAGGTCCGACTGGTCGCCCAGCCAGAAAAAGGCCAGGTAACTGGCGGCATAGGCCAGGTAGGGCAAGGCCTGCCCCTGCCGGCCGCGCGCCACGAAGTGCACCAGAAACGGCAGCGACCACAGGAAGTACCCCGGCGCGGGCGGTGCCAGCAGCACAAAGACCGCAAACAGGATGCCCAGGTAGAGCATGAACAGGTCCCAGTTGCGCCGGGCATAGCCCACAAAGCGGAACCACAGCAGCAGGATGGCGCCGGGCGCCAGCAGCACCGCCAGGGGGCCCGTGCCCACCGGCAGATGAAAGGCAAACAGCCGCGCCTGCTCCTGCGTGCCGTAGACCATCCGCCGGAAGGCCGGGTCGGGCAAGTAGGGCAGCACCACCAGCGCATACACCGACACCGTCAAGGCCGCCCATTGTGCGGTGCGCCGCCAGCCAAACTCCTGATACAGGTAGACCAGCACAAACGGCAGCGCCACCCACAGGTGGCTCTTGGCGCCGAGCGCCAGCCCATACACCACCATGCCCAGCGCCGGCCGCCGCGCGCGGACGAGGGCCAACGCGGCCACAAACAGCGCGGTGGGCAGCAGGTCGAGCTGGCCGTGCCAATAGGCAATGTAGATGACGAAAGGCGAACACCAATAGAACAGCAGCACGCGCCGCACGCGGTGCGGAAACCAGTGCAGCAGCAGCAGCGCCACGCCCACGTCGGCGGCCAGCAGGGGCAGGCGCAGCGCCAGCAAGTGCAGCCCGGTAACCGTAGCGGTGCCGGCCGGCAGCAGCGGGCCTAGCAGCCAGCGCGGCACGGCCAGCAGGTACAGCATCACCGGCGGATAGGGAAAGCTGTTGAGCCGGCCCAGCTCGGCGAAGTGCGCCCAGGGGTTGGCGAAACCGGACTCGACGAAGTAGTTGACGAAGGGCACGAACAGGTCGCGCAGGTAGAAGGAGGCCACCAGGCTTCCCAGCACCAGCTTGACCAACAGGCTGCCCCAGAACAGCGGGCTGCTAAAGAAGGCGCGCACGGCCGGCGCGGCCGGCCGGCGTTGGAGGGCCTGCTTCCAGGCGTCCAGCCGCCCGCCCCAACCGGCGCGGCGGCGCGGCTCGGCCGAGGCCTGGCCGGTCATCCGGCCGCTCCCAGGCGCAGCTTGAAGATGTACACGATAGTGGCCCAGATGGTGCGATAGCGCGACAGGAAGCTAAACGCCCACTTGGACTGCCCATGCGCCCGCAGTCCAAACACCACCGGCACGGTCAGCACCCGCAGCCCGGCGCGCCGCGCGGTGTAGAGCACGTACAGGTCGAACTGAAAGCCATCCGGCGGCTGCGTGAGGCGCGCCAGCAGCCCGCGCTGAAAGACCTTGGGCTGCGCATTGATGTCGGCCAGCGGCATGAGCAGCACCACCGAGGCCAGGACCGCCATGGTGTTGGTGACCAGCGCGGCGCTCAAGCCGCGCGGCGCGCGCTTGCCCTTGACCAGGACCTTGGCAGGCTCGGGCGCCGCCATCAGACAGCGGTAGGCGTCAAAAATGTCCCGCGGCCGGTACTGCATGTCGGCGTGCGAGAAGCCCACCACCTCACCGCGCGCGGCCTGCAAGCCGGTGAAGGCGCCGTGGCCAAAGCCGCGGTTGGCGGGCACCTGCACCACGCGCGCAAACCACAGCTCGGGCCGCGCCAGCTCGCGCGCCAACACCTCGGCCGTGTGATCGGTGGAGCCGTTGTTCACCAGGATCAGCTCGGCCGGCAGGCGCTGCGCCTGCCACTCGGCGGCGTAGCTATCCAGCAGCGGCGGCAGGTTATCGGCCTCGTTGTAGCACGGCAGCACGATCGAGAGGCGCAGGGGTGCAGAAGCGTCAGCGGGCATGGTCGCCCTCGCGCGTGTAGGGATGGTGCGGCGCCTGGCGGCAGTAGCGCTCCCAATACTCAAACGTGCGCACGTCGTCGGGCGTCCCCAGGCAGATGTAGTGGTCCACGTCAAAAAGGCGCGCGCGCCGGCCCTGCTCCAGCAGCACCTCGATGGCCGAGTCCACGTAAAACTCGTTGTTCACGCGCCGGTTCTGCGCGATGAGGCCATCGGCGGCCTCCAGGAAGAAGCGCGCCTCCCGGAACCAAAACGCGCCGATGATGCCGGGGTCCCCGCGCACGTCCTCGCCCAGCGGCGCCTTGCACGCGATGCCCTCCACCGCGCCCCCCGCCCCGACCCGCACCCACCCATACTGCCGCGGGTTGCGGTTGGCATGCGGGTGGTTGCGGAACGTCCACACAATGCAGTCCACGTCCGGGTCGGCCGTGAGGGCCGCGTAGCGCGCCTCGTCGTAGACCAGTGCCGTGTCGCACGGCGCGATGAGTAAAGGCGCTGCGGGATCGAGGCGCTCACGCGCCAGCAAGCAGGTGCAGGCCTGGCCCTCGGTTAGCGCGCTCACCGGCAGAATCTCCATAGGCCGCCCGTCCTGGGCCAGCGCGGCCGCCAGCGCCGGGTGCTCCAGGTGCTCGGCGCGGCAGGCCGCGATCCAGCGCTGCGCGGGCGGCAGGGTGGCCAGGGCGCGCGCCACCATCGTTTCCCCGGCAACAGGCACCAGGGGCTTGGGTTCGGCGTAGCCTTCCCGGCTAAAGCGCGCGCCGGCCCCGGCCATGGGCACCAGCACCGTGCCCGGCGAGGGTGGCAGGTTGGGTTTCCAGCGCGTATGCCGCGCAAAATAGTCTGACCAGGCAAGATACTCCTCCAGGTCCTCGGGCGTGCCCCACTGCAAGAACTGATCGAGCGCGTGCACATAGACCGGCAGGCCGTCTTCCACCAGCAGGTTGAAGGGTGTGCTGGCGTAAAACTCGCCCTTGGTCCGCAGACCGCGCTCGACCGCCTTCCGAAAATAGTGCTTCAACAGCGCGCCACGCTGAAAATAGTACGTGCCCGACGAGGCGTACTCGTTCATCCGCTGGTCGGTAAAGCAGCCCTTCTCCTTGATCTCCAGCAGGAAGTGATCGCGCTCGCGTAGGTAGGCATACAGGTTGGGGCCGAGGCTGTGCGGATGGAAGCCGCGATAAGCGGTGAGCGCGCCGGCCGGGTTGAGCTCGGCCAGGCGGGCCTTGAAAGCGGCGTAGTCCCACGCCACCGAGAAGTCGCAGTAGTTGAGGATCACCGGTTCGTCGTCGCGGATGTGCTCGGCCGCGGCCAGGGCCGTGTGCACCGGCCCCAGCTTGTGCGCAGGGATGGACACGATCGGCGCGCCCGGCGCCAGCCGCTCCAGCACCGCGCGCAGAGGCGTGGTCTCCAGGTGGACCTCCGCCACGATAAAGAGGAAGTCGTGCTCGCCGGGGAACATGGCAACCACGTGCTCGATGATGGGCCGGCCGTCCACCTGGATCAGGGGCTTGAGATCGGTGTAGCCCGCCCGCACGAAGCGCCGGCCCGTGCCGGCCATGGGAACGACGATTTGCATAACTGCGATTATATACGGGGGAAGGCGGGTGTGTGAATGTGTGTAGGTGATGCCTGGGTTGTCTGAGATATGTAGGAGCGGGCTCCGCCCGCGATCTCGCTGGCCTAAGGATCGTGCCGCCTCAAAGGCATTCGCCGCCCACGCGGGAGCGGCTTAGCGCAGCCTGCCGCGATCGCACCGTGCCTACGTGCAAATTCAGCCTCAAATGGTATTGGTGCCGAGAGGGATCGCGGGCGGAGCCC
>CAYUYN010000145.1:0-9239 GCA_964449185.1 uncultured Anaerolineales bacterium
GCGGCGCCGCCGCCTGGCGGGCCGGAGGCTCTCGGGCGCCAGCCGATCCAGCGCCTTTTGGGCGACCGGCGCCACGCGTGCCACGACTTTGTCCACGCGCGAGGCCGGCTTGGGCTGGGCCGCGCGCACACGGCCAAACACCGTCTCGGCCGTTCGCAGGCCCAGGCTGAGCACCTGCAGCAAGGATTCGGTCTTCATGAAAGTTTCTCCGTGGCGCCCAAGGGCGGCAGGGGCGTTCAGTCCCGCACCTGCGGTGCCTCGTTGAGCGCTTCCGCTCAACGGGATGATGGGCAGGTGTGAACGCCCCTACGGCGGCGTCCCGCCCGAGGACCTGAGCGTCAGGCTGCCGGCCGCGCTGGTGTGGCGCACGATGGCGCAGCCAAAGGGCGTGGTGAAGGCCGGCTCGGGGGTGGCATTGCCCAGCACGCTCGTCACGGCCCGGTCGAGGTAGAACTGCTTGGCATCGCGCGACTTGGCGCTGGCGTCGTCCAGCGCGCCCACGTAACGGATGAGGCCCTGCCGGTCGAGCACGAAGAACTGCGGCGTCACCTCGGCCTTGTACAGGTCAGCCGTGCGGGCATCGTAGTCGATGACGATGGGATAGCGCAGATGGCGGTTTTCCATCTCGTAGCGGATCTGGCTCTCGGTCTCGTTGACATTGCAGGCCAAGCCCACAATGCGCACGCCCTTCGCTTCCCAGGTGAGCTGGCGGTAGACCAGCATCACATCGGCGCGGCGGCTCCAGGCGCACTCGGCCGACCAGAAATTGATGACCACCACGTAGCCGCGCAGGTCCGCCACCGAAACGCGGCTGCCGATAAGCGCCGGCAGGTTAAAGTCCGGCGCCAGGCGATTGAGCCACATGTTCACGGCAGCCACTCCGGCAGATAGCCTTCCACCAGGCGGGTGGGCTGGGAATCGGACATGTCGACAGTCCAGATTTCCGACGGAAGGCTGGGATCGGCCACGTTGAAGCGCATATATGCCAGGGTCTTGCTGTCGGGGCTCCAACGAAACGCACTGTGATTATAAAGCGGATCGTCCGTAAGTGCGTAAGCCTCCGAGCCGTCCGGCCGCATCAGCCAGAGCTGGCGGCCAGGCGTCCACTGCTCGTCGACCAGGGTTTTGCGGCCAAAGGCCAGCCAGGCGCCCGACGGCGCAAACATGGGTGAGCCGTCGTCCACCAGGTTCTGGCCCGAGAGGTTGGCGGACTCGTTGGTGGCCACCACCACGCGCACCAGGGTGCTGTAGAAATTGTCGGTGGCCGCCTCGTGCTCGGCTTCGGTCTCGTTGGGGTCGTGGACGTGCTCGGGGAAGATCAGCTCGGCGAAGACAATGGCGGAGGCATCCGGCGTCCAGGTGCCGATCTCGCCGGAGGCGTTGGGCACATACGTGACCGCGCCGCCGGCCAAGTCGTGGACGGCAATGGCGGCCCGGGTGGTGTCCAGGTAGCTCAGGCGGCTGTCGGGCCCCCAGCGCGGGAAGCGCCCGCCCTGGTCGCCGATGGGCTGGTCGGCGGCGGCCGGGTCGGTGAGGCTATGCACGTAAATTTGCGACGGGCCCAAGATCAGCTCACCGGCGGCCAGGCCCGGCGCCAGGCTGTGGCGCTGATAGGCCAGCCAGCGGCCATTGGGCGAATAGGACGGCGACAGGCAGGACTCCGACGGGCAGAGCAGCAGGTCGCGGGTCTGGGCCGCGGCCAGGTCCACCACGCGCAGGTCGGCGCCCCCGTCCTCGCGCCGGGCGGCATAGGCCATATTCAGACCGTCCGGGCTGACGCCATAGTCATAGATGCCCACTGGCTCGGTGGTCACCTGTTGGGCCGCCCCGCCCTCATCGATGGGCAGGACCCACAGGTTGGCATTGGGCGCGCCGGCCAGGTAAGCCAGGCGCCGCTGCCCCACGGTGAACGACCAGGTGCGGCCGCCCAAAAGGGGCAGGCCGCGCTGGCTGCGGCCGCCGGCCAGGCTGACGGTGACCGTGCCGCCGAGCGGCCAGGGTTGGGCGGGCGTGAAGACGAGGGTGTTGGCATTCCAGTCGAAGCGGCCGGGCAGCGCGGGGGTGAGCGTGAGCGCGGCTTCCACCGCCGCGTGGTCCATGGCGCGGGTGAAGCTCAGCCGCAGGGGCGCGCGCGATGAGACGGATTGGGCGGTGTCGGCGGGTGAGACGCTGTTGAGCCGGGGGATGGCGAGGAAGACGGCCAGGCCCAAACCCACCACCAGGCCGAGGCCGCCCAGAACCAGCCACAAGGACCAGGGCGAGCCGGAGCGGCGCGAGTGGTAGCTGCCGAGGGACATGGGTGGTCTAAAGGGGGTTCCGCCTGTAGGCAGGCTGGGTAGGGGGCGTTCAACTGAACGCCCTTACGGTCGGGCGGTCCCGTCCAACTGGCGCGCGGCGCGCTTGACCACCGCCAGTACCTCATCCGGAATGTACCAGTCTTCGGGATTGTTTTCCTGGGTGATGTTGGCCGAGCAGAACTCCACCGCCCACAGCACGTCCCAGATGGCGCGCGCTTCCTCGGGCGAGGCATACACGGGCGGGCCGCGGTGCTCGCTGGCCTCGTGCACCGCGCGGAAGTCGGCCACAAATTCTTGGATGCTCAAGACCCCGTCGGCGGTGCGCTGGATGTACCAGCGCAACTGGTCAGCGCCCGGCTGTGGGGGGTAGCTGTCGAAACGGGGATCACCCAGGCGCATGCCGCTGGAGGTCCTTCAAGCCTTGGTGCACGCGCCGCACTTCGGCCAGCACGGCGGCGTCATCGTTCCATTCCTTGGGGTTGCTCTCGCGGCTGGGGTCGGGCGAGTAGAACTCCAGCGCCCACAGCACGTCCCAAATGAGCCGGGCCTCGTCCTTGGAGCGGTACTGCGGCCGCCCGCTGCGTTCGACGGCCTCGTGCAGGCTGCGAAAGTTGCCGATCAGCTCGCCGATGGGCAGCCGCCCCTCGGCGGTGTGCGCGATAAGCCAATGCAGCTGGCCCAGGCCTGTCTGCGCGGGCATGCCCCCCGGGAGTGGACTGTCATCGGCCATGAATGGCGGCCTGCCTTTCCGCCCACAATCAGCGCTGATCCAGCGCCCTTGTAGGAGCGCCTTCCAGGCGCGATCCCCATGTCATGCAGAGGTCATCGCGCATGCAATGCGCTCCCACGGACTTCACACGCACCTTATCAAACGTGGGAGCGGGTTCGCTACGCAGCCCGCGACCCTCCCGGCCCCTAAAAGCGACCGGAAACCGCGCTACGCCCGCTCGTTCACCGGCACGTAGGCCTGGTTCTTGGGGCCGATATACTCGGAGCCGGGCCGGATAAGCGTGGCGTCCTTATACTGCTCGAGGACGTGAGCGCTCCAGCCCGCCACGCGCGAGACGGCAAAGACGCAGGTGTCCAGCTCGGTGGGCACGCCCAGGTAGTACAGCAGGGGCGCCGAGAAGAAGTCTACGTTAGGGTACAGCTCGCGGTGGCGCAGCACGGCCGTTTCGACGCCCAGGGCCATGTCCACATATTCATGGCCCTTGCCCTGCGCGTCTTCCATGCGGCGGGCAATCTCCAGCAGGTGCTTGGAGCGCGGGTCGCCGGTCTTGTAGATGCGGTGGCCGATGCCCATGATCTTGCGCTTGGTCGCAAAGGCGTTTTCCACAAACGGGTCCACGGCCGGCATGGCGCCGATCTCGAGCAGGGTGTTCATGGTAGCTTCGGCCGCGCCGCCGTGCAGGTTGCCCTTGAGCGCCCCAATGGCGGCGGTGATGGCGGCGTGCAGGTCGGCATTGGTGGAGGCGGCCACGCGCGCGGTGAAGGTGGAGGCGTTGAGCGAATGGTCGGCCAGCAGCACCAGGTACAGGTTCATCGCCTGGTTCTCCAGCTCGCTCCGCGGCTCGCCGTGCAGCATGACCAAGAAGTTGGCGGCGTGGCCGAGGGAGGCGTCGGGCGCCACCAGGGGCTGGCCCAGGCGGGTGCGGTGGATGCCGGCCACGATGGTGGGGAATTTGGCGATCAGCCGCACGGCCTTGCGGCGGGTGGCCTCCAGGGAGATGTCTTCGGTCTCGTCGTCGTCGTAGGCCAGCATGGAGACCGCGGTGCGCAGCACGTCCATGGGCGTGGCCGTCTTTGGCGCGGACTGGAAATGGGCGACCACCGGGTCGGGCAAGGCGCGGTTGGCGGCCAACTGCTTCTGGAAGTCGGCCAACTCGGCGGCATTGGGCAGCTTGCCGTTCAGCAGCAGGTAGGCCACCTCCTCAAACTGGGCGCGGCCGGCCAACTGGTCGATGTTGATGCCACGGTAGGTGAGGATGCCATTGGCGCCATCGACCGACGACAGCTCGGTTTGGGCGCCAATGACGCCCACGAGGCCCTTGGAAAAGATTGGCGGTGCAGCAGGCGCAGCGCTCATGGAAACTATGCTCCTTTGGCGCGAATAAAACGCCGGCCACGGAGATCCGCACCGGCTGGAAAGTAGACTTGGCTATGGGACGACAGGCAGCTTGCGGGCATCTTTCGCTAGGATTCTATCATCAGCAGAAGGGCGCGTCAATGCGGGGCGCATTCCGTATTGCGTATTTGCGTTGGTGGCCTGGGCGCCGAGGCGCGGCCGAAAAATGAGGAAGGCACCCTGTTCGGGGGGCCGAGTGGCAGGCGGCAGGGCTGGCGGCAGGGCTGGCCTGGGCCGAACCCGTCGTGGCGGTAGCGGCTGTAGCGGCTGTAGCGGCACTTTATCAACTCGTTTTCAATGCGCGCCGCCATTACATAATCCGGCTGGGCCGCAGTAGCGGCAACGAAGAAACTTGCCGAGAGTGCGGGACGGCGCTGGCGTGTCTCGGTTGGTAAGGGGCGGCCAAACAGAAGCGTGGAAGGGGCCACGGGTTTGATTGAGCGTAGTAAAGAATTGTTGCAGCAGCAAGAGGCAATCTCAAATATGGGGGTTGAGAAAGGGCCGGCTGCGCCGGCCCTTTCTCAACCCCCAGGAAATTCTATGCGCGGGACAAGCGCTGTGGCCTAAGCCCCGCTGGCCAGCCGCTCGCCGTACTGCTGCTGGTAAAAGGCCTTGAAATCGCCGCTCTTGATCGGCCGCCACCACCACTCGTTGGCCTGGTACCAGGCCACGGTTTCGGCCAGAGCCGCCTCAAAGCCGCGGCTGGGCTGCCAGCCCAGCGCGCGCAGCCTGGCGCAGTCCAGGGCATAGCGGCGGTCGTGGCCGGGCCGGTCGGCCACGTGCCGGATGAGGCTGTCGGGCTTGCCCAGCGCTTGCAGGATCAGCCGGGTGACTTCGCGATTGTTGCGCTCGTTGCCGCCGCCGACGTTGTAGACCTCGCCGGACTGCCCCTGGTGCAGCACCAGGTCGATGCCGGCGCAGTGGTCGCCCACGTACAACCAATCGCGCACCTGCAGCCCGTCGCCGTACAGGGGCAGCGGCTCGTTGTCGATGGCGTTGGTGATAAACAGGGGCGCCAGCTTCTCGGGGTATTGGTAGGGGCCAAAGGTGTTGCTGCCGCGCGTGACGACCGTGTTCAGGCCGTACGTCTCGTGGTAGGCCCGCACCAGCAGCTCGCCGCCGGCCTTGCTGGCGGCATACGGGCTGTTCGGCTCCAGCGGGTCGCCTTCCTTGAACTCACCGACGGGGATGCTGCCATAGACCTCATCCGTGCTGACCTGGTGAAAGCGCTCCAGCCCAAACTGCCGCGCGGCCTCCAGCAGCACGTAGGCGCCCACCACGTCAGTGTGGATGAAGGCACCCGGCTGGAGGATGGAGCGGTCGACGTGCGACTCGGCCGCAAAGTTCACCAGGGTGTCGATGCTGTGGTCGCGGATGACGCGCTCAAGCGTGTGCTTGTCGGCGATGTCGCCGCGCACGAACTTATAGCGCGGGTCGTCGTGCACGTCGAGCAGGTTGTTCAAATTCCCGGCATAGGTGAGCTTGTCGTAGACCACCACGCGGTAGTGGGGATACTTGGCCAGCAGGTAGTGCACAAAATTCGCGCCGATAAAGCCGGCGCCGCCGGTGATAAGGATATTTTTCATAGATTACACCAGGTCAATTTGCGAATAATCCCCCAGGTTCAAGTTAATCGACTTCGGCTTGCGCACGCTCTGGGTGACGTGCGCGTTGCGGCCGATGACCGAGTCCTGGATGCGGGTGGCGACGTTCTCGATGCGCGAGTGCTCGAGCACGATGGAGTGTTCGACCTCGCTGTTCTCGATGACGACGTTGTGATAGACCGAGGTGTACGGGCCGATGTAGCTGTTGATGATGCGGGTATTGACGCCAATGATGGACGGGCCGCGCACCTGGCTGTTGATGATCTCGGCGCCCGCCTCAAGGGTCACGCGCCGGCCGATGACCGAGGCGGCGTCCACCGTGCCGGCGTTGGTGTACTTGAGCTCGTCCAGCACCAGCGCGTTGGCCGTGAGGATGTCGTCCATCTTGCCGGTGTCGATCCACCAGCCCTCGTGCTCGTAGGGATGGACCACGCGCCCGTTATCCACCAGCCACTGGATGGCGTCGGTGATCTCCAGCTCGCCGCGCGCGGAGGGCTGGATGGCGCGGACGGCCTCGCCCACGCTGCGGTCGAACATGTAGATGCCCACCAGCGCCAGGTCCGAGGGCGGGTCCTGGGGCTTTTCCACCAGGCGCTCGATGTGGCCCTGGCTGTCCAGCACCGCCACGCCAAACTGGCGCGGGTCGGCCACGCGCTTGAGCACGATCTGGCTGTTCCAGTCGCTCTCGGCAAACTGGCGGATGAGGCTGCTGATGCCGCCCTGGATCACGTTGTCGCCCAGGAACATCACAAACTTGTCGTCGCCCAGAAAGGGCAGGGACTCTTTGACGGCGTGGGCCAGCCCGGCCGGGGCCGACTGGCGGATGTAGGTGATGTTGACGCCCCAGCGCTCGCCGCCGTTGACGGCCTCGCGGATCTCGGGCTCGGTGTCGCCCACCACGATGCCGATTTCGGTGATGCCGGCGTCGCGGATGGTGCGGATGACGCGGCACAGCACCGGCTCATTGGCGATGGGGATAAGCTGCTTGGCGCGCCGGTAGGTAAGCGGCAGCAGGCGCGTGCCCTTGCCGCCCGAAAGGATCAGACCTTTCATCGTAGGGGAGGGGTCCTTTTCACACCCGCAAAGATCATGGCCAGCGAGGCGGTCGCGGAACGGAACGGCTCAATAGGACTTCAGGCGCCGGTCGACGGCGGCGTTGGTCAGCACCGTGCCCACGATGCGGACGTTGATCTTCTCGAGCAGGGCCTTGGCCTGGAGGGCATGCTCACGGCGGGTCTGGCCGGCGCTGACCACCAGCAGCACGCCGTCGAGCTTGGAGGCCAGCAGGGCCGCGTCGGTCACCGCGATGACCGGCGGCGCGTCGAACAACACAAAATCGGCGCGCGCTTTCAAGTTCGCGATCAGGTTCTCCATGCGGCGCGAGCCCAGCACGTCGGCCGGGCTGGCCGGCTGGCTGCCGGCCGGGAGCAGCCACAATCCCTCCACCGCGGTGGCCAGCAGGGCCGGCTCGTCGACCTTGTTCAGGATGGCCTCGCTCAGGCCCGGCTGGAGCGGCACGCCAAAGATGTCGTGCTGATGCGGCCGGCGCAGGTCGCAGTCCACCAGGATGGTCGTGCGCCCGCCCTGGGCCATGGTGACGGCCAGGTTGGCCAGGGTGGTGCTCTTGCCTTCTTCGGGCGCGGGTGACGTGACCAGCAGCGTGCTCAGAGGCTTGTCGAGACCCGAAAACATGACGTTGGTGCGCAGGGTGCGGAAGGCCTCGGCCATCGGCGAGCGCGGGTCGGTGAGGGTGACCAGGCGGTAATTGTTGCTGGTAGACATGGTGTTTCCTCTAGCGCGAGCGGCCCGGCCGCGCGCGCCCGCCAGGGGCAGCCGCCTCGGCCGGCGGAATGGCGCCCAGCACCGACAGCGACAAGGCCCGCTCGATGTCTTCGGGCGAGCGGATGACGCCCGCTTCTACAAACTCGATGGCGAAGACAATCAGCCCGCCCAGCAGCACGCCCAGGATGGCGCCGGCCAGCACGTTGACGCGTGTATTGGGCCGGTACAGCGCCACGCGGGGCGCGTCGACCACCACGGCGTTGACCTTGTCTTCGTTGCGGACGTTGGCATTCTCGGCGTCGCGCCACGACACCACCAACTCTGACCACACCCGCGCCACATCGCTGGCCACGTCGGGATTGGGGCTGGTCACGTCGATCTGAATGGCAAAGCGCGACTCGTCGGAGGCGATGGTGACCGTATCCTTGAGCCCGCGGGCCGTCTGGTCCAAATCCAACTCATCGATCACGCGCTGGGCGAAATTTTCGCTGTCGATGGTCAGCACGTAGTTGCGCAGCAGCGTCTTGGCGCTCTGCGTCAGCCCCAGGTCGGTGCGCGACGGGCTGACGCTGATGAGCACGGTGGACCGGTAGATGGGGGTCTGCGCCTTGCTGAAGACATAAGCGCTGCCGGCCGTGACGATAGCCATCAACAGCACGACCCAGCCCCAGCGGCGCAGGATTCTGGCGTATTCACTCAGTGACATAGTTTGCTCCGGGCGGGGTATTCTACCATGACTAGAAGTCGGAGGTCAGAAGTCAGAAGTCGGATTGTTACCATAAGCATCATACTCTGACATCTGACATCTGACTTCTATTTTCCAGGGATCTCCCCAATCACCCCCAGCCCCATGGCTTCCAGCTCGCGCCGTTCGCGGACAAACGGGTCCAGATAGTGGGCGGCCAGGGCCAGGGCGGCGCCCACGGCGAAGGCCAGGGCCACCTTGAGCGGCAGATCCAGCCGCACGCGCAGGCCGGGGCCCACCAGGCCCACGGCGGGCGTATCCAGGGGCACGACCTCGGCGGCCAGCCCGCCCAACTGCGGGAAGACGGCGGCGTTCTCGGTCTGGAGCACCTCGGTGGCCGCGTTGAAGATGGCGACCGCCTGGTCGGGGTCAGGCCAGGTGACAAAGACCACCAACAGGCTGCGGGTATTGTCGGCGGTCAGGGCGCCGCGCACCGGGCCGGGGGCCAGCTCAATGCCCGCGTCGGCCAGCTCAGCGCTGACCGCCTGCGCGAAGTCGTCGCTGCGCACCCAGTCTTTGACGGCCGAGGCGATGTACTCAGACGTCAGCCAGCGGTAGTAGTTGGGGTCATAACCGGCGGTCTCTTCCAACCCGGCCGGCTGCCCCACGGTATAGCGCACCGCGCCCGCATAAGTGATCCCCGGCGGCCGGTAGGTGATAAGCCCATAGGCGGCCACGACCAGCGG
>CAYUYN010000146.1:0-9193 GCA_964449185.1 uncultured Anaerolineales bacterium
ACCGTGCTCAACGGCTGCGATGGCTGCACCGCCGCGCTCAGCACCCGGTTTTTTAGCGGACTCCTAGCGCCTTGCGGGCGATCACGGCGACCGGTATGGCGGTCGGACTGATCTGACTCAGTTGGAGTCCCAAAAGGATGACAACGCCGCCGATAGCCAGATACACCGTGGCTTTGCCTGCCAGGTAGGCCAATGCCTGTGCCCACATGCGGCCCGGCTCGCTCGCTCGGCGCGAGAGGTAGCCGAGAGCGGCGACGCCCGTGCTTAGTTGGCAAGGCGCGAAGGCGCCAATCAGGCCGAATAGCAGCACCGAGGCGAGTGGCAAATTGATCTGATCAGCCAGATCGCCCAACGGACCGCTTACGGCCCTCGAAAGTGCGCTGAGCCAGGCATAATACTGAACAAACATCGGGCACCTGCTAGAAAACCATCGATTTCACTCTACCAGTAGTGACTTGTCGGTGCGAGCGCCGTTCAGCCCTCGTGGCAACAGGCCAATTGACCTATATCGGCCGTTAGGCAGCAGCGGCCCAAAGACTGGGGCCTTTGGGCCGCAGGTATCCCCAGCATCTCGACCCGGTGGGCTCAGTCGGCCGCGGCCAGGATTGCCTTGTGCAGGAACCGGCATGACCAAGATCATCCGCCAAATGGCCTATGGGCAAACAGGCCAAAGCGCGCTGTTGTTCTGCCCTTCAATCTGATATCCTATGTCCATTATTTCACGATCTTTCAGCTTGCGCACCGCTGCCCGCGACGCCGACTCGCGACTGGACCCAAGCCTAATGGCGTCCTGTGACATAGCCCATCCCTTTGCCGATGAACAGAAGAACTGCACCAGCGGCCACCCTCATGCGCTATATGGCCGGGCCAAGAATCTACTCAGCGCTGGCACACGCCGCGAATGCTAAGGCGCGCTCGGGCCATTGGGTTCATTGCCCTGGGTGTGCTCGTGCTGGCAGCCAGCCTGGTCTATTGGCGCTATGCCGAAGCGCTGGCCCGGCCGGGGCAGGTCGCGGTGCCCTCGTCCTTGGCCGGCGAGCGCCTATCCCAACAGCTGACGGGCGTCGAGGCGGTCGACGATATCTCGCGCTTGCACGCCAAGCAGTTCCCGCTGGTCTCCGGCGCCAAAGCGGTCTACGGCGGCGGCGCGGCGACGCTGTGGGTCTCGGGCGCGCCGGCGGCGCCTATGGCGGCCGAAATGGTCCGGGTCATGACCGCAAAGATCGCCGAGGGCCAGTCGCCTTTCACACCGTTGCCCACGCGAACCGTGCGTGGAACCAGTGTCCATGAGCTGACCGGGATGGGACAAAGGCACTTCTACTTCCAGGCCGGCGCTCTCGTTCTCTGGCTGGCGGTTGATGAAACCGCGGCCGAGACGGCCCTGCAGGATGTGCTCGCGTATTACCAGGAGCGGCAAGGGAAGTAACCGACGATGGATCTGGTCGCGTTGGGTGTGGCCGCCGGAGCCGGCCTGCTGTCTTTCGCTTCGCCGTGCGTGGTGCCGCTAGTGCCGGCCTACCTGGGCTACCTCTCGGGCGCGACCGTTAGCCGGGATGGGCAGCTGGTGGGCGAGCGCCGTAGAGTGGTGTCTCACGCGCTTCTCTTCGTGCTGGGCTTCACGCTGGTCTTTATCGCCATGGGGGCGTCGGTCGGCCTGATCGGTTACGCCCTCCTGCAGAACCTGCCCGTCATTCAGAAGGTCGGCGGCATCATCCTGGTGGTGTTGGGCCTACACATGCTGCGGTTGCTGAACATCCCGTTCCTGAGGCGCAGCGTGCAGATCGATGTGAGTCGCATCGGCGCCAGACAGGGGTACGGCAAGTCGGTGTTGGTTGGGGCAATCTTCGCGGCCGGTTGGACGCCGTGTGTGGGGCTTGTCCTCTCCGGCATTCTGACCCTGGCGGCGGCCAGCGCGACGGTGGGCCAGGGCGCGCTGCTGCTGGGCGCCTATTCAGCCGGCCTGGGCTTGCCCTTTGTGCTGTCGGCTCTGGCGCTGGAACGTGCCCGCGGTTGGCTGCGCCGGCTCAACCAACGGGCGCGCCTGGTCGAAACGGTGAGCGGCGTCATGTTGGTCACGATGGGGCTGCTGGTCTACACCAACTTCGTGTCCATCCTGAGCGCCTACTTTTATCGGTTTTGGGGCGCGTTTCTCTAATGCGCCTCGGTCGCGACCTACTGGCGGCTGCGCCGCGACGTGGGCTTGGCCTTTGGATGGCCAGCGGACTGATTGTTTCCGGCATGGTGCTGGCCGGCGCGACGCTCGCCTGGTGGCTGTGGGTCGCTCCGGGCCCAGCCGCGCCGGTGATCGGTGCGGCGCTGCCCACGGCCTGGACCAAGGCCGGCCCGTTTCCGGGCGGGACGGCGCCGGATTTCGAGCTGCCACTGCTGGGGGATGGGCGCTGGGTGCTCTCCGAGCACCTGGGTCACCGCGTGATGCTGAACTTTTTCGCCACCTGGTGCGAGCCCTGCCGCGAAGAAATGCCCGGGTTCCAGGCGCAGGCCGCGCAGCACGCCGAGCACGACTGGGTCTTCGTCGGCGTGAACGTGATGGAGACGGCGGACGCCGTTGAGGCGTTTCGAGGCGAGTTCGGGCTGACCTTTCCGTTGGTGCTGGACGAGGTCGGCCGTGTGAGCCGGCGTTACGCGGTGCAGGGCACGCCGACGAACATCGTCGTCAACCGCGAGGGTGTCGTGGTTGACCGCCGGCTGGGCTATATGAGCGAAGTCGAGATCGCAGGCATGGTCGCGAGCCTGCCGTAGGGGAGCGATAGAGGCCAATTGAAAGACGACCTTGTGGAATGAGGTCGGGGAGTGGAGAAGCGTATGGTCGATGCAAACCCTGCGGCAGGCACCGCAACGGGCGCCGAGGCGCCAAGCGAAGCGCACCGCCCGCAGCTCTGGAGCATGCTACTGCGTTGGGCGGCCACCCTGCTTGTCACGGGACTGATTGCGCTGCTCGGTTGGGGAGTGTTCAAGGGCAACAGCGGGCCGCGCAAGTCGGGTCTGGCTCCGGATTTCACCCTGCAGACTTTTGATGGCCAGACGCTGGCGCTCAGCCAGTTTCGAGGCCAGGTGGTGGTCATCAACTTCTGGGCCTCCTGGTGCATCCCTTGCCGCGAAGAAGCCAACGCGCTGGAGTCGACCTGGCGCCGGTATCGGGACCGCGGGGTGGTGTTCATTGGGGTGAACTGGGTGGATACGAACAAAGAAGCCCTGGCCTTTCTAGATAAGTACGGCATCACCTATTACAACGGGGTGGATCTGGGCACGAAGATCGCCCAGGCCTATCGCATCCAGGGTATCCCCGAGACGTTCTTCGTCGACAAGTCCGGCAACCTGCAGGGCATGCAGATCGGCGTGTTCCAACCCGGCCAGTTAAACGAAAAGATCGAGGCGTTGCTCAACCAATAGGGAGCTGACCATGCTGTATGACCTGGGTTACTTCGCCCTCCTGATGGCCTTTCTCCTGGCCAACTACGCGGCAGCCGCGGCGGTGTTCGGCGCGCAGACCAAGCGCCTGGCCTTCGTCGAAAGCGCACGCCGTGCGGCCCTCGTAATCGGGCCGCTGCTTACGTTGGCTGTCGTCGTCATCGTCTACGCGCTGGTGGCGCTCGACTTCGAACTGGCCTATGTCTACGAAGTCTCCAGCCGTGCGATGAACTGGTTCCTGCGGGTCACTGCGCTGTGGGGCGGGCAGGCCGGCTCGATCCTGTTCTGGGGTTGGCTCATGGCGGCCTTTTCGGGTGTGGTCGTCTGGCGCAAGTGGCGTGGCGACCGGGAGTTGATGCCTTACGTGCTCTTCGTGACGATGGGCACACTGGCGTTTTTTCTGGGCCTCTCGCTCTTTATCAGCAATCCCTTCGAGCGGCTCTGGTACGATCCGGGCACACTGGAAGTCAAGACCGCCCTACTGAACCCCGCCGGACTGCGCCTGTACATTCCAGACGACGGGCAAGGGCTCAATCCGCTGCTGCGCCACTTTGGCATGATCGGCCATCCGCCCACGACCTACCTGGGCTTCACCGGTTTGGTGATCCCCTACGCCTATGCCATCGCCGCCCTGATCACCGGCAAGGCGGGTGAAGACGACTGGATCCGCACAACGCGGCGCTACACCCTAGTGGCCTGGCTGTTCCTGTCCATCGGGCTGGTGCTTGGCGGGCGCTGGGCCTATGACGTATTGGGGTGGGGCGGCTGGTGGGGCTGGGACCCGGTCGAGAATGCGATGCTCATGCCCTGGCTGACCGCCACGGCCTTCCTGCACTCGACCATGATCCAGGAAAAGCGCGGCATGCTCAAGGTGTGGAATGTCGTCCTGATCATTCTGACCTACAGCCTGTCGGTCTTCGGCACCTTCATTACGCGCACCGGCGTCGTGGGCTCGGTGCACAGTTTTGCAAAGAGCGCCATGGGCCCGGCGTTCCTCATCTTCGTGGCCGTGACGTTGCTGGGCTCGCTGGCGCTCATGTTCAAGCGCCTACCGACCTTAAAGAGCGACCACGCGCTCACGAGCTGGTTCTCGCGCGAGGCGGCGTTCCTGCTGCTGAACCTGCTCTTCCTGGGCGTTACTTTTGCGGTCTTCTGGGGCACGACCTTCCCGATGATCTCGGAGCTCGTGACCGGATCCAAGATCACGGTCGGTCCGCCCTACTTCAAGCAGGTGACCGGCCCACTGTTGGCCGCCCTGGTGCTGCTCATGGGTGTCGGGCCTATGCTGGCCTGGCGTGGCCAGGCGGCTCGAAAACTTGGCCAGGCGACTCTCGTTCCGCTGGCCGGGTCACTCGGGTTGGCCGCCATCGCCGCCGTCGTTCACTGGCCGAGGCACCCCTTCGTGCCGGCGCTGCTCGGGCTGTGGCTGGTCTCGTTCGTGGCATTGGCGATCGGGATGGAGTTCTGGCGCGGGGTTCGGGCGCGCATGCGGGTGCAGGGCGAGAACGCCCTGACCGCCCTGGCTCATCTGATGGGACGCAACCGGCGGCGCTATGGGGGCTACATCGTCCACCTGGGCGTCGTCATGCTGGCCCTGGGTGTGGTCGGCGACAGCTACTTCAAGGCTGAGACACAGGGCACTCTGGCCGAGGGCGAAAGCCTGACGCTGGAAGGCTACACCCTGACCTTCGAGCGGCTGAGCGCTTATCCCGGTTCCGACGGCCGCGATGTTATCGAGGCCACGCTGCAGCTCTCGCGCGATGGCCAGTTTATCCGCACCCTGAAGCCGCGGCGCGACTTCTTCGTGGAGCAGCAACAGCCCTCGACCGTCCCGGCGGTGTACTCGACGCCGGGCGCCGACGTCTACGCGCTGCTGGTGGGCTGGGATGAGACGGCCGGCCGCACCGCCACGTTCAAGATCTACTTCAACCCGTTCATCAACTGGGTGTGGGCCGGCGGCTTCACCTTCATCCTCGGCACCCTGGTGGCCGCCTGGACGTCGCTCGACGAAAAGCGCGGCATATCCTACGTGCTGCGCACTGCCGAGGCAACGGCAGCACCACACGCCGCACCGGCTGGAGACTGACCGCATGGCCTTGCGCCTGGATGATGCCGGGCTGGCTCAGCGATGGTGATTGATCGTGACGGGATGCCTGGGATGCCGTTAGTGCTGGCCTGTTGGCCGTGCGGGAGGATGAGATGAAACGCCTTGTTCTGATGGCCCTTATGCTAGGGATCCTGGTCCTGGTGGCCGCCGCGGTGGCTGAGGCCCAGGGCGGCAGCCCGCCGGGCACCCCGGCGCCGGTCAGCGACAACGACGTCAACCGGGTGGCCAAGCAACTCTATTGCCCGGTGTGCCCGAACACGCCCCTGGACGTCTGCGAGACCCAGGCCTGCCAGGATTGGCGCGCGCAAATCAAAGACCAGCTCGGCCAGGGCTGGACGGACCAACAAGTGATCGATTACTTCGTCACCCAATACGGCGAACGTGTGCTGGCCGAGCCGAAACGGAGCGGCTTCACGTCATTCGTGTGGCTGTTGCCGGTCCTGGCGCTGGCGCTGGGCGCGTTCGGCCTGGTGCAGCTAGCGCGCGGCTGGAGTTCGCAGCGCCGGGTGGTGCTGGGCGCCGGCCCAACCTCGGCGCCTACGGCGGAGATACCACCGGAAGTGCTGGCGGAGCTGGAAAAAGAGCTGCGCGATATGGCGTAAAGGAGCACAGATGCCAATCAGTTCACTCTTACTGGGTTTGACGCTGGCCCTGGTCGTTCTGCCGATTGTGCTGGAACCTTTCTTACGACGCGCGCGGCGCCGCCCGGCCTCCGCGGGCGCGGCCGCCCGCCCAGCTCTGACTAAAGTAGCGGCCCTGGTGGCTCTGCGTGACCTGGACTTTGACTACCAGACTGGCAAGGTGATCGAAGCCGACTACGCGCCGCTGCGACAACAATTGCTGGTGGCCGCGGCCGATGCAGCGCAGCGCGAGAAGCCGGCCCGCCGGCGCGCTCAAGCGCCACGGCGCGCCCCCGTGCGTGGGCGGGTGCGCATGGATCAGATCGTGGTTGGCGTCGACGAGGTCGCCGGCGTGCAGCCAGGTGACGATGCCGATGCGGATATCGAAGCCGCTGTGCGTTCGCTGAGACAGGGCGAGAGCGTCGCGGGCCGCAGGTGCCCTGCCTGCGGCTGCGCGGCCTCGCCGGCTGCCACATTCTGTGGACACTGCGGCTCGAGGCTGGGGCAGGTCTGCCCGAGCTGTCAGGCGGCCGCGGGTTCGAGTGACCGGTTCTGCGCCAGGTGCGGCGCTTCGTTGAATACAAAGGTGGTAACCAACTCATGAAGAAGCTGATCGCTGGTCTGGCGCTATCTCTGCTTCTATCGCTTTCGTTTTCATTCGCGCGCGTCGTGCGGGCCCAAGACGGCCAGCCCACCCAGGCGCCCGGACCGACCGCAGCGGCTGCAACACCGGCGCGGACCGGCAGCGTGACGGGCCAATTGACTAACGGTACCGCGGGTGGCACCATCCCGGGCTCGCTGGCCATGATGCTGCACGCCTGGGACGAAGCAGGCGAAACCCTGATGCTCGACGGCACGGTGGATGAAAAGGGCGCCTTCCGCTTCGACAACGTCGAAATGCAGACCGGCTGGACCTTTGCGGCGATGCTGGCCTACAACGATGTCACGTTCTATTCGGAGAGCGCGCCGGTCACGCCCGAATCGAACGAGATCAGCTTGCCGCTCACAGTCTACGAAACATCCACGGATGCATCTGCCGTACTTATCGCTCAACTCCACACCTTGCTGGATTACGCCGGGGGCGAGGTCACGGTAGGCGAAGTTTACGTGCTCTCAAATGCGAGCGACCGGGTCGTGGCCGGCGCGGTGGATTTAGCTGACGGTCGCAAAGCAAGCTTGGAATTTGCCCTGCCGGACGGGGCCAACAAGGTGAGCTTCGAGGCCAACTCCTCAAAGGCCGCCTTCTCGATGATCGATGCCGCACGCTTCGCGGATTCAACCCCACTGCAGCCCGGGAGTGGCCGAACCCAGGTGATTGTCCAATACACCTTGCCCTACAGGTCCGGGATGGAAATCGCGCATGCGATCCTGTATCCGATGGGTGGCGTCAACATTATCCAGCGGGCCGATGCCGGTGTGACCATTGCCGGACCCGGCCTGGCCGAGCCGACGACAACGACGATGGGCGACGGAGGCAGTTACCTGGTCTACGCTTTGGGGCCCGTGCCGGCCCTGGCAGGCGTGACTCTGACGCTGACCGGTGAACCCAACTATCAGGCCATAGACGGCGCAGCACCCGCTGCCGGGGCCGCCTCGCCTTCCGGACTTGCGGCCGGGCTTCAACGGGCGGCGTTGCCGATCGCCGGCGGGGCCTTGGGGCTGACGCTGGTCGGCCTCGGGGTCTGGTGGCTGCGACGCGCCGGCCGTCAGGAAACGGAAGAAGAAGACTCGGGCCACGAGCCGGCTACCGGATCTGCCGGGCACGCGGACTGGACGGGCGTGCTGCACGCCATCGCCCAACTCGATGCCGCACATGAGCGGGGCGAAATACCGGAGGCGGACTACGCCGAGCAACGGACAGCTATGAAGGCCCAGGCCCGGGCTGTGCTGCAAGCCGAGCAGACAGGTAATTGAGGCTGGCAGCGGGGTCCCGCAATGCCAGATCTGACCGAGCAGACAGCCTGCGATCTTGGCGGGTACCGTCTGTCTCAACCGGGAGACGCCGGGTGAAGGCCACTGATCGCTGGCTGGTTGGTCTCGAGCTCGGCCTCATTCTAGGGCTCGGGTGGTTGCTGATCCAGTCAGGCGCGTCGTTACGGCGCCTGAACGACAACGCGCCAATCGCGCGTTACACGCCGCCCGCCCGGCCAACGCCCTCGCCGACGCCGCTCGTTCGGATCGTCGAGCAGCCTACCAGCGCTCACATCCACAGCGAGCGCGACCTCGCACCCACCCCGGCGGTCCCGCCAGGAATCAACCAGTTGGTGACCTCCGTCCCCGTGCTGCCCCTGCTGCCGCCCACGCCGGATCCGCGCCAGGCCGGTGCCGCGGCCCTGGCCGCGCACGCGACTGGCATTGTCATTCCCGCCATTGGCGTGGACGCGCCGGTAGTGCACGGGGTTGGGGCCGAGAGCTTGAAGCGCGGGGTCGGACACTACGACGGCTCCGCCAATCCAGGCGAGGTGGGCAACGTCGTCCTGGCCGGGCACAACGACGTCTATGGCGAGGTATTCCGCGATTTGGTGGAACTCAAGCCAGGCGACGACATGACGCTATTCTCTCAGAGCGGCCAATACCGCTACGTGATCCGTGGCTGGCGCATTGTGGATCCCAGCGAGGTGAGTGTGCTTGAGCCTTCCGCCAGTCCTACCGTCACGCTCATTTCGTGTTACCCGTACCGCGTCGACACACAGCGCATCATCGTCGTCGCCGACCTGGTAGCGAGTTAGCGCCGTCGCGCAAAGGCACAAGGACGGATGGCATGCACCGTACACCCGGATTGATGACTTCACTCACGCTCCTGGCCCTGCTGCTCGCCGCATGCTCGCGCCAGCCGGCGGCACCCACCTCTGCGCCCACCGCACCGCCAGCCGTAGGCAGGCAACCGACTCGAACCGATGACCAGGGATCGGTCACCTTCGCCATTACGCCCCTCAACCTGACCGCCCCAGGCGACACGATCGATTTCGACGTCTCCATAAGTACTTTGACAATGTTAGATTAGCCGGCCGGTCGACCCTGTTCAACAGGAGGTTTC
>CAYUYN010000147.1:0-9179 GCA_964449185.1 uncultured Anaerolineales bacterium
CAGTAGTGTGTAAATCTTATCACAAGCAGATTTGCGAGTCAAACGAGCGGGGTGCATTTCGGAGAAATTACGTTCTGTCCTGGCGGCCCAAGTGAGTATCCCAGCGCCCAATGCTAGGCGCGGCTGTTAAGTTGACACGAGACGTCTAGACGTCTTATACTATTCTCAGCTATTCATACCTGATAAGGATCCAGCTAATGGAAAATAAGCGCCGCCCAGGCGAGATTCGCGATGCAATTATCCAGGTGCTCTCAGCCAGAACTGAAGGCGCCGCTGTGCCTGAGATTCGAGAGGCAGTGGAAACACTCATTGGCGCCACGGCCCCCTCGAGTGTGCGGTCTTATCTGCGCCTCAACACGCCCGCCCTGTTCGAGCGGACCGATCGCGGCCACTACGTGCTCAAGGAAGGGCTGGCCAGCCCACCCTACCAGCCACAGACCAGACCAGCCGCACAAGACTGGCCCCATTTTGCTGTGGGAAAGGCGACCCTGTTAAACGCCGATTGCTTTGACTGGCTGGCCAATCAGCGGCGGAACTCGCTGCAGGCCGTGGTAACCGACCCTCCGTATGGCTTGTTCGAATATACGCCCGAACAGCAGGCCAAGCTGCGCAACGGCAAAGGGGGCGTGTGGCGTATCCCGCCTTCATTTGACGGGGCCAAGCGTTCGCCCCTGCCCCGCTTCACAATCCTCTCGCCTGACGACTTACAGGCACTGGACCGCTTCTTCTATGAATGGACCCGCTTACTCGTCCCCGTCCTGGTGCCAGGCGCGAACGTTGTCGTCGCCAGCAACCCATTGCTTTCATATATAGTCGCTGGCGCCCTGGCCCGGGGCGGGCTAGAACGCCGTGGTGAGATTGTGCGCCTGGTCATGACCATGCGCGGGGGCGACAGGCCCAAGGCCGCCCACGAAGAGTTCCCCGACGTTAGTGTTATGCCGCGGTCCATGTGGGAGCCGTGGCTTCTGTACCGCAAGCCGATAGAAGGTCGAGTACAAGACAACTTGCGCAAGTGGAAAGTAGGCGGTTTCAGACGGCCATCTGGGGAAAGACCATTTGGAGACGTGATCGCCTCGGCCCCGACGCGAAAAACAGAACGGGAATTGGCGCCTCATCCGAGCCTAAAACCACAGGACTTTCTCCGAACCCTGGTGCGGGGTGTGTTACCGCTAGGCGAAGGTATCGTCTTAGACCCATTTGCCGGCTCGGGCTCAACGCTGGCCGCGGCAGAAGCGGTAGGGTACCAGAGTATCGGCCTCGAGAAGGACCCGCACTACTTCGCGCTGGCGCAGAACGGCTTGCCCAAGCTGGCTGCTTTCAAGAACGGATCCAAATAGAAAAAGTCGTAGACATCCTGCATTGCCAGTTGGACATCCTCCCGGCGCATCTGAAATGGCAACACAGCCGCGCGGTTGAATTTCGAGGTATCCACCGTGTTGTGGAAAACGGGCATCAGATTTCGCTCGCATTCGCTCTAACTTACCGCCAGGCCCGCCAGCAGATCTACTTCTATGCCGTTAAGCGCTGCGCCGGGCAAGTTTGAGACGGCCCGCACAAACCGCTCGTGGCCAAACATAGCCCGCCGCTCGGGCTCCGGGACGCTGGAGAAGAAGAGCTTGGGCAGCTTGGTCACCGGGTCGAACTCGAACTGGGTGCGGTGGCAGCCCAGCGCTTCGAGCTTCAGGTCCAGCCACTCACCCACGTCCACGGCCGTGGTGATGAGCTCGTCGGGCACACCGACGAAACCCAACTGCTGGCCGCGGATGTCGGCGCGTCGGTCGCGGAAGCCCGGTACCTTCTCCAGAAAGCTGCGCGGCATGGCGGTGTAATACAGCTTGGCCGGCGTGAACGGCGGCAGGCCCACGTCCACGCCCGTGTCGCCGGCCAGGGCAAAGCCCTGGGTGACGAAGTTGGAGACGGCGATGTGGTCGGGGTGGCCGTAGCCGCCCTCGGGGCCGTGGGTGATGACGACCTGGGCCTGCAGCGCGCGGATCAGGCGGGCCACGTCGCGCGCGGCCTGCTCCACGGGCACGTTGTCCACGTCGCCGTCCTGGTAGCCCAGGAAGAGCGGCGGCTCGATGCCCAGCTTTTCGCAGGTGCAGGCCAGCTCCTGCGAGCGCACCTGCGCCAGGGTCGCGCGCGTGGCCAGGCTGGGGTCGCTGATTTTGGCGTCGACACCGTCGCCGCGGGTGGCGCAGGCCACGTAGGCGCGCAGGCCCTGGGCCGCGTAGCGGGCCAGGCTGCCGCTGGCGGTGCCTTCATCATCGGGGTGGGCGAAAATGCCAAGGAGGGCGGGCGGCATGGAGGGCCTCTTTCTTATCCCAGGTAATCTCTCAAGGCGCGGCTGCGCGTGGGGTGGCGCAGCTTGCGCAGGGCCTTGGCCTCGATCTGGCGGATGCGCTCGCGGGTGACGCGGAAGTGCTGGCCCACTTCTTCCAGGGTGTGGTCCTGCCCGTCCTTGAGCCCAAAGCGCATCTCCAGCACCTCGCGCTCGCGGTCGGTGAGGATGGAGAGGGCGTTCTGCACCTGCTCCTTGAGCAGCTGGCGCGAGGCGGCCTCGGCCGGGGCCGGCACGCTCTCGTCTTCGATAAAGTCGCCCAGCAGGCTGGATTCTTCGGCGCCGACCGGGGTTTCCAGGCTCATGGGCTCCTGGGCAATGCGGATGATGCGCCGCACCTTGGCCGCCGCGCGCTTGAGTTGGCGGTCGTGGGCCGGGTCCAGCCGCTGGCCGCCGTTGCGCGCCTCGCGGATGGCGGCCACTTCCTCGGGCAGCAGCAGGTCCAGCTCCAGGGAAATTTCCTCGGAGGTGGGCTCGCGGCCCAGCTCCTGCTGGAGCCGGCGTTGGATGCGCATCAGCCGGTTGATGGTCTCCACCATGTGCACGGGGATGCGGATGGTGCGGGCTTGGTCGGCGATGGCGCGGGTGATGGCCTGGCGGATCCACCAGGTGGCGTAGGTGCTGAACTTGTAGCCCTTGGTGGGGTCGAACTTCTCCACGGCGCGCAGCAGGCCGATGTTGCCTTCCTGGATCAGGTCGAGGAAGTTGATGCCGCGGCCGATGTAGCGCTTGGCCACGCTGACCACCAGGCGCAGGTTGGCGCGGATGAGGGCCTTGTTGGCCTCTTCGCCGCGACGCTGCATGCCGGCGAACTCGGTCTCGATGGCCTCTTCCGACGGCAGCCAAGAATGGAAGGTGCGCTTGGTGGGCAGCAGCTTCTCGTCGTCCTTCTTCTTCTGGCTGCGCGCGACGTGCTCGTAGAGCTTCTGCTGCACGGCCAGCGGGAACAGGTACAGCGTGACGAAGAGCTCAAAGGCCAGTTGGGCCACTTTCTCCCAGCTCTTGTCGCGGCCCCACATGCCGTTGTCCAGCCACTTGCGCAGGTAGGAGGGCGCATCGGAGTCCCAGTCGGTGCGCAGGTCCTGGGCCTCGCGCGTCAGCTCGCACAGGTCAATCAAGGCGCGTTTGTGCTTGCGCACGTCTTCCTGCAGCCGCCGCCAGACCTCGAGCATGTCGTCGAACAGGGTGACGCACAGGTCCTGGTGGGTCAGCGGGCCCTTGCCCTTGGAGCCCTGCGCGCGCAACTGCATCACGCGGTCCTGGGCCATCATCTGCGTGGCCAGCCAGATCTCGCGGTCCGAGTCCAGCAGCTGCACCCGGCCGATCTCCTTGAGGTACATGCGCACGGAGTCGTCGGGCATCTCGGCCATGGAGACCGAGGGCTCGACCTCCAGCTCTTCTTCTTCGATGTCCTCAAACTCGTCGTCGCTGGGCTGGCGCTCGTCGGCGTAGGTTTCGCCGTCGTCCCTGTCGGTCTCGTCGTCGACCTCAACGGCGACGGCCTCGTCGGCGCCAGGGGGCGCCGCATCCAGCTCGCCCTCTTCCAGCGCGCCGAACAGCTCGGCCGGGGTATCCGGGCCGCTGGACTCAAAGTCGTTGAGCTCTTCGCCGTCGACGAAGTCGTCTTCTTTGTCGTTCTTGGCGCGCGTGTTGGGTCCCGCGGTTCGTTTCGGTTTCATGCTCGTCCCGTAAGCCGGATGCTGGAGATTGCCAGTGGGCGTGCCTGGCTACACCGGCTTCCACCCCGCGCGCTGCGTTCGTCCCTCGCGCTTCTTGCCGCGGCGAGCCAGGGCTTGGTCCACACCGGCCAGGGCCACGGCCTGCCGCGAAATCTCGGCCTGGTAGGCTTCGGCGCGCTCGTCGCCGGCCTCGCGCGCATCTTCGGCCAGAAACCGCAGCTCGCGCAGCCAGTTGCCCACAGTGCGCCGCCGCAGGCGCAGCACCGCGTTCAGCAGCGCGCCGGCGGCCTTGTCGGCCGGCACCGGCGCGCCGGTTTCTTCCAGCAGGCGCTGCAAGCGTGGGCCCAACACCGGGTCCACCCGCGCGCGCACATGGTCCACCGCGTCCACCTCCATCTGCACCATGGCCGTCGTCAGCGCGCTGAAGATCAACTGGTGCTCCACGTCCAGAAAATCATCCGTGTCGAGCTTGGGCAGGTTCAAGGCCTGCAGCTCGCGATCGGCTTTATACAGCAGCGCGGGTTCACGCAGCAGCGCGCCCAGGCAGAAGGCTTCGAGCTTGGAAACTTCCTTGGGCGCTTCGGCCTCGGCCGCCTCGGCGGCCGGCGCCAGGTCTGATTCTAGCGCGGTCGCCGCAGGGCCACCGCCCAGTGACCGGCGGTCGCTAGGCCGCCGCGTTTCGCGCCGGCCGGCGGGAGCGCCCCGCCCTTTCAGCAGCAGCCGGGCGCCTTCCATCTCGCGCTCGTCCAGCCGCAGCAGCCGCATGAGCTGCTGGCGGTAGGTCTCGCGCTCGGCCGGCTGGGCCACCTCCTCGATCAGCGGCAAGACCCCCTCGATAATTTCGGTCTTGACCTTGGGATCGGCCAGGTTGCGGTCGGTGGTGAGCACACGGATGACGTAGCTCACGACCGGCTCGGCGGCCTCCACGATCTGGCGCCACTGATCCGGGCTCTGCTGGATGACATCGTCCGGGTCCAGGCCCGGCGGCAGAGTCATCACCCGGATGTCGGCGCCCAGGCGGCCTTCGGTCTTCACCAGGCCGCGCGGGTCGAACATGATCTCCTGCTCGCGGTCCAGCGCCTCGCGCGCCACCGACAGGCCGCGCAGGGTGGCGGCCTCGCCGGCCTCGTCGGCATCCAGCGCCAGGATGATGCGCTTGGAGTGCTTCTTGAGCAGCCGCATCTGGGTCTCGGTCAGGGCGGTGCCCTGGGACGAGACCACGTTGGCAAAGCCGGCCTGGTGCGCGGCAATGACGTCGAGGTTGCCCTCGACCACGATGGCGGCGCCGGCCTCGCGGATGGCCTTGCGCGCCTGGTCCAGGCCAAACAGGGTGGCGCCCTTGTCGAACAGCGCCGTCTGCGGGCTGTTCATGAACTTGGGGATGGCCTCGGGCTTGAGGCCGCGCGCCTGGAACCCCGTCATGCGCCCGCGCTCGTCGCGCACGGGGATCATCAGCCGGTCGCGGAAGCGGTCGAAGACCTTGCCGTCTTCCTTCACCACGATCAGCCCAGCGTCCAGCAGGTCCTGCTGCGAATGCCCCTTGCCGGTGAAATACTTGAGGGCCGCGTCCCAGTGGTCCAGGGCATAGCCGAGCTGGAACATCTCCACGGCCTTGGCCGTCAGGCCGCGCTTGGCCAGGTGGTCGCGCGCGCCCTGGGCCGGCGGCGCGTTCTTGAGCAGGTGGTGATAGTAGATGACGGCCTCTTCCAACAACTGCCGGAGCTGCGCGAGGTTGTCGTCGCGTTCCTGGTCGGCCGGGGTGCGCGGCGTCAGCTCCACCCCGGCGCGGCCGGCCAACACCCGCAGCGCCTCGGCAAAATCGACGCCGTCGCGCTTCATAATGAACTTGAAGGCGTCGCCGCCCTCGTTGCACTGGCCAAAACAGCGCCAGTTGCCGCTGTCGCTCCACACGGCAAAGGAGGGCGTGTTGTTCTTGTGCGCGTGGAACGGGCACAGACCAGTAAAGGTCCGGCCCGACTTGCGCAGCTTCACCGTCTCGGAAATGAGCGCGACGATGTCGATGCGGGACTTGATGTCGTCAATGACGCTCATGGGAGGGGGATTATAGACTCGCGTGGCGCGAGTCTGCAAGGGGCGCCGGGATTGGATTCGGGTATAGATTCGTCACGACCGACGCCTGCGAATATTTACCCTCCCTCCCGCACCACCGCCGCCCGCGGCGACAGCAGCACATTCTGGCTGTAGACGACGGGCTCGCCAGCCGCGGGCTTGAGGCGGGCATAGGTCCCATCCGGCCGCAGCTCGCGCGCCTTGAAGTTGTCGGCCAGATACAGGCCCAGGACGTCATCGCGCAGGTGGCGCACGTGGCGCGGCAGGGAGACCGGGAACAAGATCTCCACGCGCCGGTCGAGGTTGCGCGGCATCAGGTCGGCGCTGCCCAGGTAGACCTCTTCCTGGCCGCCGTGGCGGAAGTAGAAGATGCGGCTGTGCTCCAGGAAGCGCCCCACCACGCTGACCACGCGGATGTGGTCGCTGATGCCTGGCAAGCCCGGGCGCAGCCCGCACATGCCGCGCACCAGCAGGTCCACCTTCACCCCCGCCTGCGAGGCGCGGTAGAGCAGCTTGATAAACTCGCGGTCCACCAGCGAGTTGAGCTTGATGATCAGGTGGCCGTGCTCGCCGGCCTGCTGGTGGGCGATCTCGCGCTGGATCAGGCCGGCCAGCCGCGCGCGCAGGTTGATGGGCGCCACCAGCAGCTTGCGGTAGTCGGTCTTGGCCGAATAGCCCGTCAGGTAGTTGAACAGGTCGGTGGCGTCAGCGCCAATGGCATCATCGCAGGTGAACAGCCCCAGGTCGGTGTAGGTCTGGGCGGTCACGGTGTTGTAGTTGCCAGTGGCCATGTGAATATAGCGGCGGATGCCCTCGCCTTCGCGCCGCACCACCAGCGCGATCTTCGAATGGGTCTTGAGCCCCAGCAGGCCATAGACCACGTGCACCCCCTCGGCCTCCAGCCGCTTGGCCCAGCCGATGTTGCTGGCCTCGTCGAAGCGCGCCTTGAGCTCCACCAGCACGGCCACCTGCTTGCCGTTCTCCACCGCCTCCAGCAGGGCTTCCACCACGGGCGAGTTGCGCCCCACCCGATACAGGGTCTGCTTGATGGCCAGCACGTCGGGATCGCGCGCGGCGGCATTGAGGAAGTCGGTGACGGGCGCAAACGAATCGTACGGATGGTGCAGCAGGATGTCCTCGCGCCGGATGGCGGCGAATATGTTGTCGTCGGGCGAGCGCTCGCCCAGCGCGGCGGGGATGGCGGGGATGAAGGGCGGGTCCTTCAGATCGTGCCGGTCGATGTGGTACACGCCCATCAGGCTGCTCATGCCCAGCGGCCCGTTGAAGCTGTAGACGTCCTGGCGCTCCACTTCCAGGTTTTCCACCAGCAGCTCGCGGATGTCGGCCGGCATGGCCTCATTGACGGTCACGCGCACCACCGAGCCGAAGCGCCGCTGGCGCACGCTCTCTTCCATGGTCTCGAGCAGGTCGTAGGCTTCCAGCTCCTGGATGGCCAAGTCGGCGTCGCGGATGACGCGGAAGGAGTGCGAGGCCGCGATCCGCATGCCGGGGAAGAGCGACTCCAGGTTGGCGGCGATGACCTGCTCGAGCCAGACGAAGTAATGGTGAAAGGGCACGGTGCCGTCTTTGCGCACCGTGCCCGACGAGCGCCGCAGCGGCACCAGGTGCGGCAGGGTGCCCGGCACCTTTACGCGCGCAAAGCGCTCCACGCCGTCCTCGTCGCGCAGGGTGACGGCCAGGTTCAGGCTGAGGTTGGAGATGTAAGGGAAGGGCCGGCCGGGGTCAAAGGCCAGCGGCGTCAGCACCGGGAAGACCACCTCGTCAAAGTAGCTCTTGACGTAGGCCTGCTGCTTGTCGTTGAGCTCGCTGTAGTCCAAGATGTGGATGCCGGCCTCGTGCAGGCGCGGCAGCAGCTCGCCCAGCAGGCAGTCGCGCGCGGCCAGCATCAGGCGGGTGACCGACTTGCGCACGGCCGCCATTTGCTCGGCGGGCGTCAACCCATCGGGCGAAATCTCGATGACGCCCGCGGCCAACTGCTGCTTGAGCCCGGCCACGCGCACCATGAAGAACTCGTCCAGGTTCGAGCCCAGGATAGCCAGGAACTTGACGCGCTCGAGCAGGGGGTTGGCCGGGTCGCGGGCCTCGTCGAGCACGCGATGAAAGAACTCGAGCAGGCTCAGCTCGCGGTTGAGGTAGAGCTTGGGGTCATCCAGGCCGGTGACGATCTCCGCGGTCACAGCCGCCTGGCTGTCGCCGTTGAGTGTCACCGGGTTCGGTGCTTTATCGAACATCGCGTGCCTCCTGGGAGATGATTCAACCGTCGGTCCCATCTGCACAGGGCAATTCGGACACCGCTCCGCTGATAGCGGTGACGCTAGAAGCCCTCCAGCTTGGAAAAGTCCGCCACCCCCTTGCCCAACGCGGCAATGCGCTGGAGCAGGCCCAGTCGGTTGGCGCGCACCGCCGGGTCTTCGGCCATCACCAGCACGTCTTCAAAGAAGCGCGAGATGGCGGGGATCATCGGCAGCAGTGCCTTAAAGAAAGTATCTACCGAGTCCACGCGCGCGCCCGCGGCGGTCTGAACGGCGGCGTGGAGGGCCTGCTCGGCCGGCTCCACCAGCTTGGCCGCGTCCACTGGATGAGCCTGCTTCTGGTCGCGGGTGATGCGCACGCAGCGCGCATAGGCAGCCAGGGTCGGCGGCCAATCAGGGCGCTGGGTCCAGGCAGCCAACTGCCGCACGGCCTGCGCCGCCCGGTGCGGGTTGTGGGCCTGTTCGGCCAGCACGGCGTCCACACCGTCGTAGCGGTAGCCGGCCTCCAGCAATTGCCCCCGCAGCCGCCCGGCCAGGAAGGCCAGCAGGTCGCCGATGAGCTTCTGGCGCGCCTCGCCCTCGGGCCGCACGCCGTCGGGCAGCAGGTCCAGGGCGGCGCCCAGAGCCGGGCGCAGGTCCACGTCGAGACTCAGGCCGGTGAGCAGTTGGGTGACGCCCATGGCGGCGCGGCGCAGGCCAAACGGGTCGGCCGAGCCGGTGGGCGCCAGGCCGGCGGCGAACAGCCCGGCCAGCGAGTCCAGCCGATCCGCCAGGCCCACGGCCACACCCGCCAGCGAGGCCGGCAGGGCCTCGCCGGCG
>CAYUYN010000148.1:0-1926 GCA_964449185.1 uncultured Anaerolineales bacterium
TGGACGGCGGCCTGGGCTTCGACGACGCTGTAGCCAAGGGTGGTGAGCGCCGCCAGCACTTCGGTGTCCACGTCGGTGGCGGTGGAGATGGCGCCGAGGCCAACGAACGCGCCAAGCTTGTCCTTGAGGCTGAAGACGATCTTCTCGGCGGTGCGCCGGCCCACGCCGGGCACACGATCCAAAACCTCGGGCTGTTCGTTGGCAACGGCACGCCGCAGGACGTCGATGGACAGGGTCGACAGCACCGCGAGGGCCAGGCGCGGGCCAACCCCCTGCACGGTCAGCAGCAGCTCGAAGAGCGAGCGCTGCTCCTCGCTGGAAAAGCCAAAGAGCGTCAGCGCGTCCTCGCGCACCAGGAGGTAGGTGTGCAGAAACGCCGGGCGCCCCACCCCAGCCACGTCGTCAAAGACGGAGCCGGGGACGTTGACCTTAAAGCCAACCCCGCCCACTTCAATCACCAGGGATTGGGGCGGCTGCAGGTGCAGGACGGTTCCGCGCAGTGAAGAGATCATGGTGCCTGAATGTCTAGCGGTGTCACGACCCGGTCACGGGCCTAGCCGGTAAGCGCTTTGATCCGGGCCGAGTGCAGGTGGCAGATGGCCACGGCCAGGGCATCGGCGGCGTCATCCGGGCGAGGAATCTCGGACAGATTGAGAATGGCGCGCACCATCGCCTGCATTTGTCGCTTGTCCGCTGCCCCGTAGCCCGAGACGGCCTGCTTCACGTCGCGCGGGTTGTATTCGCCGACGCTCAGACCGGCCTGGGCCAGCGCCAGCAGCGCCACGCCGCGGGCTTGGCCGACCGTCATGGCCGTGCTGACGTTGCGCTGAAAAAACAGCTTCTCCACCGCCCCGGTCTCAGGACGGTGGAGAGCAATCAGCTGCGTCAGTTCTTGGTACAGGATCACGAGCCGGTCGGGCATGGGTGTGCCGGCGGGGGTCAGGATGGCGCCATAAGCCACCAGCACCGGCCCATGATTATCTTCCCGGATCAGCCCATAGCCGGTAGTGGCCGTGCCGGGGTCGATGCCGAGGACCAGCATGCTGCCAGCGTGGGCGGCAAAGCCCCTACGCTGCCTCCATGGCCTCAACCGCCGCGTCGCTGATTTCCACGTTGGAGTACACGGCCTGCACGTCGTCCAGCTCTTCGAGGTTCTCGATCAGCCTGAGCACATGGACGGTGGCTTCGGGCTCGAGCTCCATCTTCTGGTTGGGCTCCATGCGCAGCTCGGACTCGCTGATCTTGATGCCGGCCTTTTCCATGGCCTGGACCACGCTGCCATAGCTCTCGGCGGGCGCGAAGATCTCGATCTCCTCGTCGCTGGGCAGCACGTCGTCCGCCCCGGCGTCGGCCGCGATCTCAAAGATGCGGTCGGGGTCGTTGCCAGCGGCCGGGACCGAGACATAGGCCTTGCGGGTGAACTGCCAGGACACCGAGCCGGCCTCGGCCAGGCTGCCGTTGCCGCGGGTCATCACGCGGCGCATGTCGGCCACGCTGCGGTTCTTGTTGTCGGTGACGACCTGGATGAGGATGGCCACGCCGTGCGGGCCATAGCCCTCGTACATGAATGTTTCGAAGACCACGCCGTCCTTGTCTTCGCCCGAGCCGCGCCGGATGGCCCGCTCGATGTTGTCCTTGGGCATGGAGTTGTCGCGGGCTTTTTCCACCGCGAGGCGCAGCTTGAAGTTGGAATCGGTGCTGCCGCCGCCTTCGCGCGCCGCAATGGCGATTTCACGCGCCAGGCGGGTAAACAATTGGCCGCGCCGCGCGTCGGCCACGCCTTTTTGATGCTTGATCGTCTTCCACTTTGAATGTCCGGACATTGCGCCAAGCTCCTCATTGACACCGGGGTAAACGGCACCCGCAAAATTACGACGGTTTGGTTCTTGGGCAATTATACCATGCGGCTGCCGGCGGTGAGACAGA
>CAYUYN010000148.1:2026-9172 GCA_964449185.1 uncultured Anaerolineales bacterium
TCCCCGTTGAAAGAAGTATAATCGCGGCGCATGGAGCCCTCTGAGCTACGCGATACACTGCGCGACGGGATTGCGGCCGTCAGGCAAGGCGACCGGGCGCGCGGCCGCGCCCTGCTGCTGCGCGTGGTGGAGGCCGATGAGCGCGTGGAGCCAGCCTGGCTGTGGCTGAGCGCGGCGGTGGATGACCCGGCCGACCAACTCGTGGCGCTGGAAAACGTGCTGGCGCTCAACCCGCAGCACGCTCAGGCCCTGGCCGGGGCCCGCGCCCTGCGCCAAAAGCTGGGCATCGTGGAGGCAATGCCGCCCGCCCCGGCAGTGGTGGTGGAGCCGCCCGCGCCAGACATCGTAGAGGCGGCAGCGCCGGTGGAGACGCCGGCCGTGAGCGCGCCAAGCCCCCCACCCCCGACTCACGCGTATGTGGCCGCCATCCCCGAAGATGACCCCTACCAGTGCGCGTATTGCGGCCGCCAGACGGAGCCGGAGGAATTGCGCTGCCCGCACTGCGGGCGCGGCCTGCTGGTCTCCGGCCCGTGGCAGGGCGGCGGCTACCTGTACGTGATCCTAATC
The DNA here is from genome assembly GCA_964449185.1 of uncultured Anaerolineales bacterium. Taxonomy (GTDB): domain Bacteria; phylum Chloroflexota; class Anaerolineae; order Anaerolineales; family UBA6663; genus CAYUYN01. The sequence goes on from CAYUYN010000148.1 coordinate 2,594, forward strand.
CTCGTGGGTCTGCACACGCAACTGGCCTTCGTGCAGGCGTTGGGCGTCTACGGCTACGAGAACTTTCCGCGCTTCGCAGGGCTGCTGCCGGGGGCGGACATTTGGGCAGCCAACTTGGTGGCGCCGGCCATCGCGCGGGCGGTGCTGTGGGCGCTGGCGGTGCTGGTGCTGCTCAACGAGAGCTACCGGAGCTACCGCATCGCCCTACTGGTGGCCGCGGCCGACCTGGCGTGGATGGGGGCCGGCTTCGCGCTGGGGTATGTGGGCCGGGTGCTGGCGACCGTGAACCTGGCCGTGGGCGGCATCATCTTTGGGCTGGCGCTGCTGTCGGTGTTGAGCCAAACCCAGGCGCGGGTGCGGCTGAAGGTCAGCCTGGATAGGAACCTCCAGGGAGCGCCTCTCTTCGACCGGCACGCCGCAGTATATGCGCGCGAGGGTAAATGGGCCTTGGCGGCGCTGCACTGGCGCAAGGCCATCGCGCTGCAGCCGCGGATGCCGACCTACTACAAGGCGCTCGGCGGCGCGCAGGAGAGGTTGGGGCGAAACGAGGCCGCGTTGAAGGCGTGGCGGTCGGGGGCCGAGTTGGACCCGGAGGATGGGGAGTTTGGGCGGTTGATGGAGGGGCTGCACTGAGGAGACCGGCGAGGTTTTGAAAACCCGGCAGGTCCTTTTTTTACGGCGAGGCCAGCAGGAATGTCTGCATAACACTGCGCACCCCGTCGCCGGCCTGCACTTCCAGCAGTGGCGACTTGGCGCCGGCGATCAAAACGGCCGGCACCTCAATGTCTGAGGCCGCAGTATCCAGCGCCAGGAGGTGCCAGGTGGCTCCGCCGTCAGGCGAGAAACGCACGCGGAAGTGGGTGGCGTGGCCGGCCGCAAGCTGCCAAGACACATTGAGGCCGCCATTGGGCGCACGCGTCTGGGCCGGGGTGGCCGCCGCCAGGGCGGGTGCGGGGCTGGCGGCCAGGCGCTCGTAGAGCAGTTCGTCGCCGTGGTACAGCCGCAGGCCGGCCAAGCCGGGCACCGCCGGGGCCAGCACGTGGAAGCTCTCCGCCTGTTCGTGGCGGCCGACCGTGGAGTCGATGACGACCTCGGTGAGCTCGAAGGGCACGTCAGCCAGCACCTGCCCTCCAGCGTCGAGCAGCTCGAGCCGGTGCGTGGGCTGGGCGGGTGCGCCGGATGGAGGCGCCTGGGCGGCAAACACCGGGTCCAGGTGTAAGGCGCCATCCGGCCCGAAGTAGCCGTTGACGAGCAAGGACTCGGTCGGGCCGGCGCTGGCAAGGCTGGCGGCGGCGTTGAGCCAACCCCAGGCCTGGGCGATGCCGTAATAGGTGTAGTCCGAGGTCCACTCCGGGCCGCAGTAGCTCATATAGTCGCGGTACGTGCCCGGGTTCTTGAGCGTGCCATCGGCCGTGTCATAGCCCCATTGTCCAATAATGGCGCCGGCATAGGGATAGCTGCCATCCGGCCCAGCAGGGTTGCCGCAGGGCGCGTGCCGCCGGCCAAAGTTGTGCCCCATTTCGTGGGTGAAGGTAGAGCTGGCCTCGTTGCGCCCGGCCACCGAGCCAGGGAAGCCGGCAAAGCCAACCGAGGTCTGCCAGACATTGCCCGGGCTGCTGATGAAGCCGATGCCAGCAATGCAGCCGCCGTCGCAGCCATCGGCCGCCACCGAGTCCACCAGGCCGAAGTAGAGTTTGTCCCCCGCCGGGTTCTCTGCTGAGTGGACGCCGTCTATCTCCTCCAGCAGGTCGATCCAGCCGCTGCCCTGCGTTAAGTCACCGTTGAACGTGTACGGCGTGGGCCGCACGCTGTAGTTGATCTGGGAGACCGGCAAGATCTTCGGCGGCATCCACGACAGGTAGCTGAGGTCGACCGTGGGCGGGGTATGGCCCTTGTAGGTCACCGGCACAATGACGATGTTCAGGGCGGCCATGTTGGTGAAGTTGAACGACTGCTGGCCGGTGGCGGGGTAACGATTGTTGCCCTCGTTCGTCTCGGGCAGGTCGTTATCGTGATCCAGATCGACCACGTAGGCGCTGCCCACCGTCAGCCACCCGGCGGGCAGGTTGAAGTTGAAGGTGTGGCTGAGGTTGCCCTCGTTGGTGGCGGGCGGGATGGTCAGGGGCCCGGCGGTGAGCTGGGCCTGCTGCACGCCGCCGACATAGCGCCGGAGGCGCGCGCTGACCCCGCTGACACTGGCGCCATTGCCGGTCAGGATGACGAAAACCCGCACCAAAGCCGGCCGGCCCGCGACGTGGAAGGTGTAGCTGTCGCCCAGGGTGACGCCCTGCACCACCTCCACGCGCTGCACCGACAGATCGTGCGCGGCGCCACGGCTAAAGAGCGGCAGGTACGACGTGAGGAGCGTCGTGGGGGCGCTGGGTGTCGGCGAAGTGGAGGCGGCCTGGGCCTGTGCTGTCTGCGTGGCGGGCAGCGCCCGGGTGGGCGCGGCCAGGACAGCAACCAACAGCAAGCCGGCAGCCAGTAGCTGTCGGCGAAAGGGCATGGATTAGTAGGTAAGCGCGGCAGGTAGTTAGAATCCGGTTAGAACGAGTCTAACGGGTCTGGAAGAGCTTGTCAACCGCCTCGCCCAACTGGGCCAGGGTGCTCACCTGGTGGACGGCGTCGCACAGCGGCGCATATTGCGGCATGTCGCTGTCGCCCGTGCCCCACAGGTAGCTCTCCTCGGGGTTGAACCAGACCACGCGCCGGGCGCGGCGCTTGAGGCGCTCAAACAGGTCCAGGCGGGGATCGTTGTGGTTGTTGCGCCCGTCGCCCAGGAAGATGACGGTGGTGCGGCTGTCGACAGCATCGAGGTATTGCTCGCAGAAGTTTTCCAGCCCGCGGCCGAGGTCGGTGGCGTAGTAGCCAGGCGGAATGCGATGCAGCACCAGGGGAATGGCCTCGTCCGGCCGGGCCGAGACGAATTCGTCGCTGACTTCTTCCAGGTGGTCGTTGAAGGCAAAGGAGCGCGCCTTGGCCACCTGGCCGGCCATTTCGTACATCAGCCGCAGCATGAACTCGGCCACGGGCCGCATGGAGGTGGAGATGTCGCAGATGAGGGCGAACTTGGGCTTGAGGTGCTTCTTCTTGAAGTGAATGTCGAAGGGCACGCCGCCCGTGCGCAGGTTGGCACGCAGGGTGGTCTTGGCATCGAGGGTCTTGCCGTCGCCCTTGCGCTGGCGCAGCGCGGCGCGGGTGCGCAGCCGGGCTGCCAGCCGGCCCACCAGCTTGCGCAGCTCGCGCGCCTCGGCCTGCGAGAGGTCGGCAAAGGGCCGGTCCATCAGGTCCTGGCCGTCCAACTTTTGCGGTGGCTGCTCCGAAAGCCGGCGGGCGATGCTCTGGCCCACGAACTGGGCGGTCTGCTCGTTGAGCGCCTCGCGGTTGGCCGCCAGCAGTTCCAACACGGCCTGCTGGCCTTCGGGCGTCATGCCCATCCGCGCCAATTGCTCCATGAGCTTTTCGATCTGCTCGGCCAGCGCTTCCAGGCCCATGCGCCGCAGCATCGCGCGCGTCAGCCACGGCTGCTGCTCGGGCCGCTGGGCGCGCTGCGCGCCAGCCTGGCGCGCGTACTGCTCCATCTCCTGTTGGGTGGGCGCGCGGCCCTGCGCCAGCATCTGGAGCAGCCGGCTGAGCTCGCCGGCCAGGGCCCGCAGGGCGGCTTCGAGCGTCTTCTGGTCTTCGGGCGAGAGCGCTTCGCCCGGCGGGATAAAGGGCGGCCCGCCCGAGCCAAAGTAGAGGGGAAAGAGCTTGTCGAACATGGCCTGGTCGGCGCGCTCCTTGATGAGGGTCGTGCGCAGGGCCGTGGCGAACTGCGCGCGCCGGGCAATGCCCATGTGCCCAACGGCAAAGAAGGCATCCTGGCTCTCGGCCAGCGAGACGCGCACACCCGCGGCGCGCAGGCCGGCAATGAATTGGACGACGCGTTCTTCCATCCTCGCTCCTGGCTACTTATACCCCGGACGACAGACGATCCGCTGCGCGCGACAGACCTTTAGGAGCATGCTGAAAAAGTCCCCCACCTTTTTACAAGTGGGGCACGGCACGCGCCACAGGCCAGTTTTTTGGCATCGCAGCCCAAGCACGGCGCTCCTCAGAGCCCGAAGTGGGGCGCCCGCCCTACCGCGTCTTGGCGGAAGGGGGTTTTTCAGCGGCCTCCTAGTCCGGATTCCGCTCGCGTGTATGGCCCGCAGCAGGGGCAAGGGTTGTCCAGGCCAGGGCGGCCACAGGGGGCCGCCCCTACAGCCGATAGGAAACCGCACTAGTGCTGATGAGCGACACAGCCTGAGCACGTCCAGGGACACGGGCATTCTGGAATTACCGAAACGGGCGCAAACGCCTTATCTCGGTGGAGGGCGGCTCGTCGCTGTCGCCGCGCTGGTCGTCGCGCACTAAACCGCGCCTTGCCCGCTGCAGATCGGTCTCGTGCTTGAGCAGGAGCGACAGGGTCGCATCGAGAGTCTTGGGGTCAAGCGACTTGGCGTTGAGCAGCACCAGCGCGCGGGCCCAATCGATGGTCTCGCTGACGGACGGGCTCTTCTTGAGGTCGAGATGGCGCAGGCGCTGCACCAACTCCACGGCCTGGCGCGCCAGGTTGGGGGCCAACTCGGGCACCTTGAGCTTCACGATGCGCAGCTCGGCCTCGCTGGTCGGGTAGTCGATGAAGATGTAAATGCAACGGCGTTTCAGCGCTTCCGACAGCTCGCGCGTGTTGTTGGAGGTCAGCAGCACCAGGGGCTGGTGCCGCGCCTTAAGGGTGCCCAGCTCTGGCACCGACACCTGAAAGTCCGAGAGCACCTCGAGGAGGAACGCCTCAAACTCGGCATCGGAGCGGTCAATTTCGTCGACCAGCAGCAAGGCCGGCTTGTCGGCCAGGATGGCCTGGAGCAGGGGACGGGGCAGCAGGAAACGGCGCGAGAAGAACACGTCGTCTTCGCTGGCCAGGCGGTCGGCTGCCTCTGAAAGGGAATGCGTGTCGCCGAGCAGCTGGCTGAGCTTGTCGCGCAGCAACTGCGTGTAGAGCATTTGCTTGGCGTATTCCCATTCGTAGAGCGCCTTGGTCTCGTCCAGGCCTTCATAGCACTGCAGGCGGATCAGATCGCGGCAGGTGGCGGCGGCCCAGGCCTTGGCCAGCTCGGTCTTGCCCACGCCGGCGGGGCCTTCGGCCAACACGGGTTTGCCCAGCTTCTCGGCCAGGAACAGGACCGTGGCGATTTCATCGGTAGCAATGTACTGCTGCCGGCCCAACGCATCGGCTACATCGTTCGTCGTCGAAAACATGGTTTACCTTTCTCAGTGTGCGGCGGGCGCCGGCCGCGTGGGCGCGGGCGCGCCGGTGGTGAGGGCCTCTGCCAATGATTGCCGCAGTGCGGGGAGCAGGGCTGTAAGCCACGGCGCGGTGCGCCCGGCGCTGACCTTGAACCACAGCCGCTGGCGGGCGGGCCACCAGGTAATCTCGAGCGTGCCGCGCTCGCGGCCGTGGGCATAGTGCCAGTGTACGCTGTCGGGGTAACTGGCCAGCGTGCCTTTGAGAGTGTTGCGCAGACCGGCGTCCGCGCAGGCAGTTTCCACCGTGTGTTCGATGTGGGCCAAGTCCGCCCCCGCTGGAACCATCACGTCCAGTTCGATCATCGCGCGGCTGCCAACCTCTCTAATTCTATCGCGTCTGCGGGCGCGGCATTTGCGGCGCCAGCCTATGCGCAGGCCGGCGCGAGGAAATTGTAGTCCACTTACGCGTTGCAATAACTGTGAATCACATGAGAGGCGCTAACTGGGCGCCAGGCACTGCCCGAATGCATTCCACGCCAGCTCCAACACTTTCTCGGGCGCGGCCGGCGTGCCAGGCGCGATCGAAGGCGTGTGCCTCTGCGATACGGCTGCGCAGCGCGACCACATTCCGCTCATGGCCGGCGCGCTCCACCAGCGGGGCGCGGCCCAGGACGGTGAGCACGATGGCGGTGTAGCGGCGGTCGCCGACCTGCTTGAAGAGGTCCAGGCCTGCCTCCAACAAGGCCAGCGCCTCTTCCACATTACCACGATCGAGGGCCAGGCGTCCCAGCCCAAAGAGGCAGTAGCCAGCGCCCGAGCGATCTTCCTGCTCGCGCTGCACCACCAGGCCCTGGCCCCACTCGTCGCCGAGCGATTCAAAAATGGCGCGACTGCCCAGCAAAAGCCGGCGCGCAGCCTCCAGCTAGGGATGCCTGGCGCAGGTCTTTTTTGTTTCTAATCGGGCACCGAAAACACAAACGGAGAGGCTTCCAGCGCCGCGCGCAGGGCCGCGGCCAGGCTGGCAACGTGCGGGGGCTGGTGCAGGCTGTTGTGGCGGCCTGCCACCAGGTGCACGCGCACGCCACCCTGCGCCAGCTTACCCCAGCCCAGCAGCGGGTCGTGACCGCGCAGGAGCGACAGGCGCTGAACGCGAAACAGGTCCAGCCGGCCGGGGTAGCCAGGCGGCTGGTAGGCGGCCTGTGCCAGGATGTGCAGCTCCATCAGCCGGCGGGTGGCGGCGGGCACGCGCCGGGCATCCTCACCCAATAGGGCGGCGGGCAAGGGCCGGTCCAGGCGGCCCGCCAGGGTGCT
>CAYUYN010000149.1:0-1374 GCA_964449185.1 uncultured Anaerolineales bacterium
CGCGGCGCCGTTACCGTCGCCGGCCGCGCCCCCGCCCGCGCCGCCCACCTTGGAGCCGTCCAGCAGGCCAGACGCTTCCGTTTCAACTTCCTTCATAATGCCGCTGATCTGCTTGGTCACCCGGGCGGCGCTTTCGAGCGCGCGCGCCAGCCGTTCCAGGGTCGGGATGACCGTGTCGTTCATCTCGTTGTAAAACGCTGTCGCGCCTTTCCCCTTCCAGTCGCCGCCCTCCAGGGTGGCCTTGTCACCCTTGGTTTGGCCCAGGGTGCGGCGGGTGGCCTCCGCCTGTTGGGCGAATTTCTGGGAAACACTCTGTAGTCCGTCGTGATCTGCGCGAATTTTGGGTGCGGCCATGCCAAGCAGCTCCTTTTCCAGCGCCGGTGAGACTCTATTATAGAACGGGAGTCGGCCGGGACAAGAGGGAAGTGGGTATGAGGCTGATATTCAAGGGCGCGCTGGCGCGCCGGTAACCAGGTGCGGACATAGCATAACAGAGCCTAGGTGCTGAGGCATGGCCCGAAACAGCCATTTTCGTGTTCGCAGGGGCGCTCGGCGGGCGCGCTAAGCCGCTGACAAACCGCGGCATAGTACGGCCGGGCTACCGGCTGTCGCTAAAACTTCATCCTCCGAAATATTACCGAAGGAATATGCCGCAGCACCAGCGCCACCAGTTGCCACCGTCCCGGCACAAAGAACGACTGCCGCCGGCGGCGGATGGCCTGCCAGGTTTCGTCCGCCACCTGCTCGGCCGAGATGACCCAAAAAGCCTTGGCGCGGCTGGCGTGGAGCATGGGGGTATCGACAAAGCCCGGCTTGACGGTGAGCACGTGTACGCCCTTGCGCGTCAGCCGATTGCGCAGCGACTCGAGGTAAGAGTTGAGCGCGGCCTTGCTGGCGTTGTAGGCCGGGTTACCGATGCGGCCGCGCTCGCCCGCGACGGACGAAATGCCCACGATGTGCCCGCTGCCCATGCGCTCGAAGAACATGGCCGCCTGGTTGAGCCAGGCCATTGCGCCCAGCAAGTTGGTCTCCAGCGCGGCGCGGTCCTTTTCAAAATTGAACTCGGACAGCTCGACCGGCAGCAGCACGCCCACGCTGTAGATGACAATGTCCATCTGGCCCAGGTCGCGCAGGATGGTCTGGAAAGCGGCGGGCACATCGCTGTAGCGGGTGACGTCGTGGACGTAGGCGCGGGCGCGCACCTGGCCGGGACCGGCCTCCGCGTTGATCTGCGCGCACACCGCGTCCAGGGGCTCGGCGCGGCGGCCGAGCAGGGCCACGCTGTAGCCCTCGCGCGCCAGCCGGCGCGCCAGAGCGGCCCCAATGCCCTGCGAAGCGCCAATGACGATGGCGCCCTTGGGCGGCTTGAGAGCG
>CAYUYN010000149.1:1474-9163 GCA_964449185.1 uncultured Anaerolineales bacterium
CCTTCATTTCTCGCCTTACGTGAGCCGCCAATTTGGCATCGCATCCATATCCAGCGCATCCCGCTGGCCGGCGAGGTAGCGGAAGTTCGCGGCGGCGGCGATCATGGCGGCGTTGTCGGTGCACAGCGCCAGCGGCGGCACGCGCACCGGGATGGGGCTGCGGCGCTGGAACTCGGCCTTGAGGGCCTGGTTGGCGCTGACCCCGCCCGACACAAAAATCTCGCTGGCGCCGTGGGCCTCGGCGGCCGCCACGGTCTTGCCCACCAGCACGTCCACCAGCGCGGCCTGGAAGCTGGCCGCCAGGCTTGGCACCAGGACCGGGTCCAGCGCGGGCGGCTCGTCGGCCATCGGCCGGCCGGGCTTCTGCTGCTTGACCGCGTAGAGCACGGCCGTCTTGAGGCCGCTGAAGGAAAAATCCCAGGTGCCTTCCAGCCAGGCGCGGGGGAACTTGTGCGCGGCGGGGTTGCCGGTCTGCGCGACCTTTTCCAGGTTCGGGCCGCCGGGGTACGGCAGGCCCAGCAGCCGCGCCACCTTGTCAAAGGCCTCGCCGGCAGCGTCATCCAGCGTGCCGCCCAGCCGGCGGTACTGGTTGTGGCCCGTCATCAGCAGCAGCTCGGTGTGCCCGCCCGAGACGATCAGCACCAGCACCGGGAAACGCGGCTCGGCCGCGCCCTCCACCAGCCACAGCGAATAGACGTGGCCCTCCAGGTGGTTGACGCCGAGCAGCGGCAGGCCGCGCCCCAGCGCCAGGCCCTTGGCCATGTTCAGCCCCACCACCAGCGAGCCTGGCAGCCCCGGCCCGCGCGTGACCGCGATGGCGTTCAGATCGCCCAGGCCCAGGTGCGCCTCGGTCAGCGCCTGAACCACCACCGGATAAATGACCTCGATGTGCATGCGCGAGGCCACCTCCGGAAACACGCCCCCAAACGGCGCGTGCTGCGCGGCCTGCGAGGCCACCACATTGGAAAGAATAGTCGTGCCGTCCGCCACGACAGCGGCAGCGGTCTCATCGCACGACGTTTCGAGGGCCAGTACGCGGGGCATGGGCGTATTGTATACCCTTATCGCCTCTTCCCCTTCACCCCCTTCACTGGCAGCACCAACTTCCTGTCATACGTCGCCAGCGTCTCGAACTTCAGGCTGGTTGGGTTGAGCCAGAGGCACTCTTCCAGCCGAATACCATATCCGCGCTCGGGGTAGTAGACCCCCGGCTCCACCGTGATGACCACGCCGGGGTCCAGCCGGGCCTGGTTAGCCTCGCTGTCCGAGAAGCCCGGGCTTTCGTGGATGTCCAGGCCCACGCCGTGGGCGATGGCGTGTACGTAGCCGCTGGTGGTGCCCGGGAAGGAGGCCATGGTGGGATGCCCGCGCGCCTCCAGCAGTTGGCAGGCCAGGGCCTGGTAGGTGCGCGCCAGCTCGCCGGGCTTGAGCGCCTTGGTGACGGCCTTCAGCGTGGCCAGCACATCGGCGTAAGACTTTTCCACCTCCTCCGGCGCGTAGCCCAGGCACCAGGTGCGGGTGAAGTCAAAGAAGTAGCCGCCGCCCGGCTCGGCCGGGAAAATGTCGTAAACGATGGTCTTGCCCAGGGCGATGGGGTCCTGGTCGCGCCCGCGCGAGTGCGGCACGCCCGCGTCGCGGCCGATGGCAAAGATGGTGCCGGCCTCGGAGTCGACGATGTTCTCGGCGGTCAGCGCCTGCCGGATGCGGCGCTTGACGTCGCCGATAGTCAGCCGGCTGCCGTCCTTCTTCACCAGGTAGCCATCCTTGGCGCGCTGGCTGGTGAGGAACTCCTCGGTGGCGCCCACCACGCGCATGGTCTTGCGGCCCACGGCGCGGATGCGCTTGGCCTCGGCGGCGTCCTTGGTGGCGCGGCCGGCCAGCAGCAGGCCGCGGCCGTATTCGCCCACGACGTTGTACTGCGGGTGCAGCTCGTTGATGGCCGTCAGCAGCGCATAGGCGGCGCCCATGTCGGCTCGGCCAAAGGCGGCCACCGTGCCTTGGGCCAGCCCGGCCTCCGCCAGGATCTGGCCGTACTGGCGGGCGGTGGCCTGCAGCCAGTCGCCGTTGCACTGCTTCACCAGCTCCAGCAGGCTGAACTTTTCCAACAGCTCCACGCGCAGGCCCGAGCGGGCGGCCTCGTCGCGCTCCATCGTGCTCACAAACAGCACCGGCTCCTGCCCGCGCTTCTTCACCAGCACCGAGCGCTCGGTGATGCTGGCGCCGTTGGCCAGGTAGTACATGGCCGGGTTGTTGGCCGTCCCCCCGGTCACCAACAGCGCCTCATAGCTGCGCTCGGCCATGAGTTTGTCGAGGTCAGACTTCATTCTGCTATTCCAACCGTTTCTTCAGCTCATCCCGCTGCTGCTCCAGCCGCTGCCGCATCTCGTGCTCCCCCGCCCACTCCGCATATTCCAACCCCTCGTTAAACTCTCCGCTGTGCAGCCGCGCGTAGAACTCCGCCGTGGTCAGGCCGTGCTCGTCCTCAAAGCGCTGCAGCCGGCGGCGCACCGCCTGCAGGCTGATCTCCAGGCGTTCCAAGAATTGACGCAGGGCCTCGTTGTCGTTGTCCGTCATTGGCTAGCCATGCTCCTGGAGCGCGCGGCGCAGGCCGCGCAGCAAAGCCGGCTCGTCTTCGGGGGCCACCGTGCGCGGATCCAGCAAGAGCTGGCTCTCGGCCACGCGCGCCACGATGGGCGGGGTCTGGGCGCGCAGGCGGGCGGCCAGCGCATTCGGCTTCTTCACATCCAGCGCCAGCAGCCGCGTGGGCACGCTCTCGCCCGGCAGGCTGCCGCCGCCCACGGTCGATTCGCCCGCCACCACGGCGCCGGCGCCCAACCGCTCGGCCCAGGCCCGCGCCCGCGCCTCCAGCTCCGCCAGGGGCAGCGCCAGCATGCGCCACACTGGGATCTCGCGCTCGGCCTCGTCGCGGGCATAGTGCAGCAGGGTGGCGTTGAGCGCCGCCAGGCACAGCTTGTCGGCGCGCAGCGCGCGTGCCAGCGGGTGGCGCTTGAGCTTGGTCACCAAGTCGCGCCGCCCCACGATCAGGCCGGCCTGCGGCCCGCCCAGCAGCTTATCGCCCGAAAAGGTCACCAGCGCCGCGCCGGCCGCCAGCGACTCCTGCACGGTGGGCTCGTGCGCCAGGCCGTAGGCGGCCGTGTCCAGCAGCGCGCCCGACCCCAAATCATCCACCACCGGCACGCCCAGCCCGCACAGCTCGGCCAGGGGCGGCTCGCTGGTGAACCCGACGATCTTGAAGTTAGACGGGTGCGCGCGCAGGATTAGCGCCGCGCCCGCCTCCACGGCGGCGCTGAAGTCGGCCAGGTGGGTGCGGTTGGTGCTGCCCACCTCCATCAGCTTCGCGCCCGACTGCTTCATCACGTCCGGCACGCGAAAGCCCCCGCCGATTTCCACCAACTGCCCGCGCGAGATGGCCACGCGCTTGCCCTTGGCCAGGGCCGTCAGCGCCAGCAGCAGGGCCGCGGCGTTGTTGTTGACCACCAGCGCCGCCTCGGCGCCGGTGAGCGTGAGCAGCGTGCTCTCCGCATGGTCGGCGCGCGAGCCGCGCTCGCCGCGGGCCACGTCGTATTCCAGCGAGCTGTAGCCGCGCGCCACCGCTTCCATTTGCGCCAGCGCGGCCCGCGAGAGCGGGGCGCGGCCCAGGTTGGTGTGCAGGATGACGCCGGTGGCGTTGATGACGGCTTGCAGGCTGGGGGAGGTCAGGGCGGCCAGGCGCTGCCGCGTCTCGGCCAGCAGGTGGTCGGGCGAGGGGGGTGTGTCCGGCGCGCCGGCGCGGGCCTCGGCCAGCACCGCGCGGATGACCTGGGTCGTCAGCGGGCGCCCATATTCGCGAATAAGCTCCGGCGACTGCACCAGCAGGCGGTCGACCGACGGCAGCTCACGCAGGCTCATCATCCGTTCCGGGATCCCAGCGCGAGCGTTCGCGCATGCGCAAGAACCACTCGATGGCGCCGAGGCCGGCGGCCAGCAGCAGGGTGGTGCTCAGGTTGAGCGTGCGGCCGATCTGCAGCCAGGCGCAGGTGGCCCCAAAGAAGCCCACCCACAGGCTCTGGCGCAGCAGCACCGCCGGCGCCACCGCCTTCCCCGCAAAGCGGCGGTTGAGATACTGCACAAACGGCGCGGCCGTGCCCGTGAGGGCCATCAACCCGGTCACAAAGAACAGCCAGCGCTGCTGCGTCCCCGGGATGGTATTGACGATGAGATAAGCCAGCCCAGACCAGCCGGCCAAAGCCAGCACCCACGCCGCAATGGCAAAGCCGCGGTAATCGACAGTTGGGAAGGAGCGCTCACTCATGGGGCGATTATATACCGAGTTCCTTGTCCGCACTCGCAGCGCAGCGGAGGTCGCGTAGCTTGGGCGCCAGAAGCTCATCTGTGCCTAAACTCAACTGCCTGAACGGAGTCCGAAGTCTCTGACTTCGGCTGGCGGCAGGTTCACGTGTCCCCCGGAACGAAGTGGAGTGGGGATCGCCGCCAGAGCCCGGCATGCGCTAACAGCCCCTTGCCATGAGAGGCACCCTTCCCCCGGCGGGGGAAGGGCCGGGGATGAGGGCGAGCGCGTGTGCCTAACGTCCCTCGTCCCTCGTCGCGCCGTCCCCCTACTCACAGTCGCAACGCAGTGGCAGGTGCAGGCGCCGGCCCCAATTAATCTGTGCAGTGATACCACTGAGGAGCCTCGATCACCGCGTAACACCCATAACCAGTGTCGTTCTTTTCACATTGCCCGATGGCTCTTTGCTCTGGGTTATTGAGGACGCAGAATCCCATGCACTGCTCAGAGCTTTGACACGGTTGGTCGCCGTCCGCGTATGTGTGGACACATTGATATCGGCCAAGCACGCCGGCGCGCCTCCATGTCCCGCCGCCCATTGCACACTGCATCCGCGGGGCAAACCACAGCAGCCCGACGACGACTGCCACCGCGAGCAAGGCTATCTGTGCGTAGCGGCGTCGTGGGTTTCGGCTTTGAGGCAACTCGGAACTCGGCTTCGTCATCGCGATGATCCTTGTGGTTGATATCGCTTGCCCGCCGCGGACTTTGTTGGCAATCCACCAGCTCCATAATACCGTGCACCCTCAATTCCACCAACGACGCAGGGCTGTCCCAACATTCGTTGCGGTGTCGTAGATAACCTCGTCCCAAGCCTCGTTCTCGGGGCGCAACTCCGTAGCCACGCAGGGCACGCACCCACTTTTGGGCGCAAGCTCCAGGCGGCGTCCGCCCCGAAGCCGCCTCTTGACTCCACACCAATCACTCCCTAAGCTCATCATATACCCTGGCCTCGTCCACCCCGGCCGCCCGCACCTTACCAACCTCATTAAAGTATTGCCCCCGGCCAAACGTCAGCCACTTGATAAACCCGCCGAGAATTTTCCGATTTCTTACCAGCAAGTGCTACAAAAAGACCCTAAAATCTAGAAAATCCTCGGCAAATCAAGCGCAAAACCCGCTTTCGCCTCTGCCCCCAAGTGCCCCTGGCGAGCTTCAAGTGCACCCCTACCTGCCCCAAGTGCCACCACCCCGGCCTCTCTTTCGGTGTTATCCGCCTGTATCCGTGTCATCCGTGTACAGATTCCGCCCCGCAGCCTCAACCCTCCGGCGTTGCCCCAAACCCGGATGGTATAATTCGCCCCGCAAGGGTCGCACTTCCGACCTCTGACTTCCGACCTCCAGCTTCCAGCGTCTAGCCTCCACAGTGTCCATCCTCACCGGCACCCAGCTCGCCAAATCCTACGGCCCCGACGATATCTTCGCCGGCGTCGATGTCGCCCTCCCGCAGGGCGCCCGCATCGGCCTGGTGGGGCCCAACGGCGCCGGCAAGACCACCCTGCTGCGGCTGCTGGCCGGGCTGGAAGAGCCGGCAAGCGGCTTTATCCACCGGGCGCGCGGCGTGCGCCTGAGCTACCTCCAGCAGGAGGCCGCGCTCTATTCCGAAGGCACCCTGTGGGAAGAGATGCTCGGCGCCTTTACCGCCCTGCGCGAGCGCGAGGCCGAGCTGGCCCGCCTCGAAGCCGCCATGGCCGACCCGGCCCACGCTTCGCGTGCCGTGGTCATGGAGCGCTACGGCCCGCTCCAGCACCAGTTCGAGCTCGACGGCGGCTACCTGTACGATACCAGGATCCGCCAGGTGCTGGCTGGCCTCAACTTCGGCCCAGACGACTACGCCAAACCGGTCGCCATCCTCTCCGGCGGGCAGAAGACCCGCGCCCTGCTGGCGCGGCTGCTGCTCGAAAGCCCCGACCTGCTCATCCTCGACGAGCCTACCAACCACCTCGACATCCACGCCGTCGAGTGGCTGGAAAGCTGGCTCAACGATTGGAACGGCGCCGTGCTCATCGTCTCGCACGACCGCTACTTCCTCGACCAGGTGGTTGGTACCGTCTGGGAATTGGAGTATGGCCGGGTGGCCGAGTACCGCGGCAACTACTCCGCCTACCTGATCCAGCGCGCCGACCGGCGCGCGCGCCAGGCCAGCGAGTTCGGTAGCCAGCAGCAGCACATCGCCAAGGAGCAGGACTTCATCCGTCGCAACATGGCCGGGCAGAACACCCGCCAGGCCCAGGGCCGGCTCAAGCGCCTCGAGCGCCTCATGGGCGAGCGCGACCCGCACCAGGCCCTGGCCGCCGCCCCGCGCGAGAACGCCACCCTCAAGCTCGACCTGCGCACCACCCTGCGCTCGGGCGACCGCGTCATCGAAACGCACGACCTGGCCGTGGGCTATCCCGACGACGCCAAAGTGCTGTTCCGCTCGCCCGACCTGCTGCTCTGGCGCGAGGAGGTCGCCGCGCTCATCGGGCCTAACGGCGCCGGCAAGACCACCTTCCTCAAGACCCTGCTCGGCGACATTCCCCCCCTGGCCGGCACCGCCAGGCTGGGCAGCAGCCTCAAGCTCGGCTACTTTGCCCAGGCCCACGAGGGGCTGGACCCCGAGCGCAGCGTCATGCAAGAGATTTTGGGCGTGCAGAACATGCCCCTCGGCAAGGCGCGCGACTACCTGGCCAAGTTCCTGTTCACCGGCGACGACGTCTTCAAGAAGATCGGCGTGCTCTCGGGCGGCGAGCGCGGCCGCGTGGCCCTGGCCAAGCTGGCGCTCCAGGGCGCCAACCTGCTCCTGCTCGACGAGCCCACCAACCACCTCGACATCCCCTCCCAGGAAATCCTGGAGGCGGTGCTGGCCGACTTCCCCGGCACCATCCTGCTGGTGTCGCACGACCGCTATCTCATCGACGCGCTCGCCACCCAGATTTGGTCGCTGGAAGACGGCCGGCTGGACGCGTTCAAGGGCAGTTGGAGCGAGTACGTGGCCTTCCGCCAGGCGGGGGAGGTCAAGGACCGCGACACCGCAGCCGACCCGCGCGGCGCCCGCGCACTCACGGCGGCGCGCAGCCAGGCGCGCGGCCCGGCCCCCGAGACCACCCAGGCCGCTTACAAAAAGCAGAAGGCCGACGAGCGCAAGCGCGCCACCCGCCTGGCCGAGCTGGAAGCCCTCATCACCGCCCTGGAGCAGCGCCTGGCCGAGCTGGTGCGCGACCTGGAAGAGGCCGGCTCCAGCGCTGACGTGGGCCGCGTCCGCGTCCTGGGCGAGGAGTACACCCAGATCCAGGCCGACCTGGACACCCGCCTGCGCGAGTGGGAAACCCTGGCGGCCTGAGTAGGGGCGCCCCCCTGTG